>CAYUNT010000092.1:0-17487 GCA_964446285.1 uncultured Candidatus Sumerlaeota bacterium
TAAAAACCCTTGAGAAGGATTTCCGGAATTGTCCTGCGGTATGCAAAAGCGCGGGGGCCTCTCGGCCCCCTTTCATCCCCCCACAAATGGGGGCCGGGACGGCCCCATTCCTTTGGCTTTTGCCTTGGTTCAGGATGGGCAAAAGCCGACGTATTTCGAAAACAACACGCTATCCGGAAGGACGCTTTGCCTGGGAGGTATCTGAATATGGCCACGCTTGTGGTGATGGAGCCTGGCGCGGTCGTGCGGCGCAGAGGCAAAACAATTGTTGTGGAAAAGGAAGGCGCCCAACTCGCCGAAGTGGAACTCCACCGCCTGGAGACGGTTCTTCTCTATGGCAATGTGCAGGTGACCACGCAGGCCATGCACGGTTTGCTCAATGGCGGCGTGGAAATGGCGCTGCTCTCGGGCGATGGGCGTTTGCTGGGCCAATTAACGCCGCCCATGCCGAAAAACGCCGCATTGCGCCGCGCGCAATACGAGACGTTCAGCGCGCCGGAAAAATGCTTGGCGCTGGCCCGCTCGCTTGTGGCGGCGAAAATCCGAAACAGCCTCGAAACATTGAAACGGGCGGATTGGGATAGGGGGCAGGCCCTTTGCGCCGGGGCGCGGCAGGCGCTGGAGGAATGCCTGGCGCACGCGCGCGGCGCGGCGGCCCTTGATGTGCTTTGCGGCATCGAGGGAACGGCGGCGCGTCATTACTTCGAGGGATTCGCCACCTTGCTGCGATCCGAAGAACTGCGCTACGAGGGACGCTCGCGCCGTCCGCCTCGTGATCCCGTAAATGCCATGCTTTCGTTCGGATATGTCTTGCTCGTGTCGCAAATTCAGGCACAACTGGACGCAGCGGGATGGGACCCGTTTTTCGGATTCTTCCACCAGCAGGCGTATGGGCGCCCCTCCCTGGCGCTTGACCTGCTCGAACCACTTCGCGCGCCTGTTGTGGATAGGCTGGTGGTGAGGCTCGTGAACCTGAAATCGCTCACGGCCGGGGATTTCCACCAGTCCGATACCGAAGGAGTTCGCATGACGGCCGCCGGGTTGAAAACCTTTCTGGGAACATGGGCGCAATGGATGGAAAAGCAACAGGTCCGCGAGACAATAAGAAAAGGCGCGGAAGAGCTGGGCCGTTGCGCGAGCAAGGAAATCGAACCGAACGCGGTTGAGTTTTTCAATTGGCGGGCGTAAAAACTCAAGATAGGCGCAGGTGTGCTTGAACCATGCAATTACAAGGAGATTCCAATATGGCGAAGGCAAAAACAACGGCGGCAGCAACGGCGCGGGTGCGCGTGTATGCCAACGTGGGGCAAAGAGACGTGCAGATTGACAGCAAGCCGCTGGATAAAATCAAAGACACAAAGAATTGCAACCTGCGCGCATCCAGCCGCGAGGTATTTGAGAATTATGAGGAGTGGGAAAAGGAATTGCAGGCGCCTATTCTTGCTCCGGCGCTTGAACGCATCCGCGGCGAAGGCGGCGAAATTGAGGAAATCGTTCTGATCGCGACGGATCAGGACCCTGTCGCGGCGGAAAAATTCTATAACACAGACACGGTTTTTGTTGGGCGGATTCTAGAGCGCCTGCTGCCCGCGCGAGGATGGTGCCGCGCCGTGCGGTTGTGGACAATTCCTGGGGTGCCCAATGACCACGAGGCGATGATGAAGTTTTTCGAGCAGCGAATGGGCGAGGAACCGCCGCCGGAACAGGGGGAAGTGCGCTATGCGCTCATCTCGGGAGGAACGCCCGCGGCGAATCTCGCGCTGATGTTCGTCGCGTCCGTGGCGTGGGGGCTGGAGTCGTGCCGCGTATGGGCCGTGAGCGAGCGCGGAAGCGTGCAGGAATTTCCGCTGGCCCGCCGCATTGTCGAGCGCGACCGCGCCGAGCGCGCGCGGGTGTTGATCGGGCAGCGGCAAATCGGCGCGCTGAGGCATGTGTTTCCGCCGGATTCGGAGTTGGGCCTGCTTGGCCGGATGGCGCACGAACGCGAGCATCTGAATATCGAGGAGGCGGCCCGAGCGGCGCGCGAGTTGATCGAATGCGCGAAGAAATCCAAGCCCTCCGTCGATGAGAAGAGCGCACAGGGGCGTTTAAAGCAGTATCAGGAACTCGAACGCGAATTGGGGGCGCTTGATCTGGGCGGGCGTCCGGGGAAAAAACGCCTCCAGCCTGGAAAGGCGCATCTTGCCGAGGTTTTCTGGCAGGCGAAATGGTTTCTTGGCCGCGCGCAATGGAACGAAATGCTGGCGCGATTGTATCACCTGAGCGACACGCTCCAGGATTGGGCGCTGAGATGCTGGCTTGTGCACAATCCAATTATGGATTTGAAACAAGGGTTGCTGCGCAATAAGGACATCTCTGCCAATGCAGAACTTTGCCGCCGTATTTGCGAACGTAAAAACCTGGATACTCCCTTGCGCCTGGACATTATCAACTGGGCCAGGGAGCGGCTAAAGGTGCAGGGCGAACCGGCGGTTGACATTGTGTGCGCGGCGCTGGAATTGCTGAAGCCTATGCAGAATTTGCGTGCAGATTCCCTGGCGGGACACGGATTCCGAAGCCTCTCGGCAAAAGAATTGGAGCGGATTGCGGGCGGGCGGACGCTCGACAATTTGCTGGGGGATTTGGAAAACCAACTGCGTGAAATGGGCGTTTTATCGGCGAATTCGATTCGTGAATCGCCCTGGGAATGCATAGCCCGCCTCGCCGCCACGCTCCTTTAGGATTCAATTCACTGTCGTCCCACAGGGGGTGACAAGCGGGCTGGGTTGTGAGTAGCATTCTCTTGCCAAAAATCCCTGCGGTTGACCGCCGCAAAGGAGAATGCCATGGCTCACAAACCAGCCCGATCCAAGTATTCCATCCTCTATCAGCTGTGCCAACTGATTCCTTCGTATCTGGTGGCGAAACTCGCGCGCCAGCATGGAGTGGATGACAAAGCGCGGACCTTCTCCCCTTGGTCTCATGTGGTGGCCCTGCTCTATGCCCAACTGGCCCACGCCCTCAGCCTCAACGATGTGTGCGACGCTCTGCGAACTCATGCCTCGAAACTGGGCCTGATCCGCGGGGCGGTGGCGCCGGCGAAAAACACCCTCTCGCACGCCAACCGAAACCGCAATGCGGCAATGGCCGAAGCGCTGTTCTGGGAAGTGCTCGATCACCTCCGCCAGCGCCATCCCCGTTTCGGCGGGCGAAACTACAAGGCGATGCCGCGGCGATTGCGTCGCGCCGTTCATGCGGTGGATTCGACCACGATTGCGCTGGTGGCCAACTGCATCGACTGGGCGCGCCATCGCAGAAAGAAGGCGGCCGCCAAGTTGCATTTGCGCCTGGACCTGGAATCCTTCCTGCCGCGCATCGCGATCATCGACACGGCCAAACATCACGACGACACCAAAGCCTGGGAACTGTGCGCGGGCCTTGGGGCGGGCGAAATCGTTGTGTTTGACAAGGCGTATGTTGATTTCACCCACCTGTTTGCGCTCGACCAGCGCGGAGTTTTCTGGGTGACGCGGGCCAAGGACAACATGGCCTGGCGATGCGTCAAACGAGGAAAGGTTCCCGAGGGGGGAAAAATTCTTCGCGAGGATCTGGTGGTTCTGGCCACCCCCCAATCGCGCGAAAAATACCCGCGGCGGTTTCGGCGAATCCATGCGCTGGTGGAGGTGGACGGCGAGGAGCGCGAAATGACCTTCATCACCAACAACCTGGAATGGGCCGCCAGTTCCATCTGCGAACTCTACCAATGCCGCTGGTCCATCGAGGTGTTTTTCAAGGAGATCAAACAGACGCTGCAACTGTGCGACTTTCTGGGGCACAACAAAAACGCGATCCTGTGGCAGGTTTGGATGGGCCTGCTTTTGTATGTGCTGATGCGCGCCCTGTCGTTTCTCGGACAATGGCAGTTCGGGTTCAAACGCCTGTTTTGCCTGCTGCGATCCAACGTCTGGGAACTCTACGGCGTGGGACTTTTGATGAAGTTCTGTGGGACAGCACGCGCCGCGCCGACCCAGGGCTGGCTGCCCGGTTTTGAACCGCATTAGCCCCAAAAAAACCGCCGCCTGTGGGACAGCACGCGGCAAAGCAAACCCAGACCGGCGTTGAGAATCGAAAAAATGTGTGAAAAAGGGGGGCGAAGGGCGATTTCAGAAAAAACTGATTACAGACAAGTTACAATTTCACCGCCCCCGATTTAGGGCGGCTGTGGGATGATAGTGGAAAATGGTATCACTTTGGTCTTTTGAGTCCTTTGGGTCATTTCTTTTTCCAAACCACCTCTCGCCCAATTCTCTTTTTGCTCACAATCCACAACCCACAGCTCTCAACTCTTTCCCCCCACATACGAAGGACCCCGGCATGTCTTCATTTCCAACAATGCGCTTGACGAACCCGCATGGGGAATTTAGACAAACTCCCTGTATATCGCGGCTGGGCATGTCTCCGGCCGCGGAGATGCGAGTTATGAACGCCGAATGCAAAACACCTTGTATGTCATGCTTCGCCTCCTCGGGCCGCGCCCGCAAGATGCGCGGAGCGGGCATGTTTCTGAGGCCGGCGGAATTCGCGTCTTCCCCGCATCCGTTCCTTTCGCTTGTCATCGTATGAAGGCCCTGACTCGGGTTGCGCGCCTGCGTATTGCGCGCGAGACTGGAGTCAGGGCCTTTTTCATAAGCCGCTGAAACCGCATTTCAGCGGCGTTTTTGTATCCGCCATCATTCACATTCGCCTGCATATCCAATTCGATTCAATATAAGGAGACAATCATGAGCAAGAAGAAGGCAGAAAAACCTTCGGCGGCTTCTTCGGAGGCCAAACACGCTCTGGCGGGAAAAACCATGAGCGGCGCGGAAATGATAATTCAAGTGCTGGCCGACGAAGGGGTCGATACCATATTCGGATACAGCGGCGGGGCGATCCTGCCCAGCTACGATGCGATTTTCCGCTATAACGCCGAGCACCGTGGAGCGGGCAAACCGGAAATCCGCCTGGTTGTGCCGGCCAACGAACAAGGCGCGGGCTTTATGGCCGCCGGATACGCGCGTTCGAGCGGGCGCGTGGGTATGGCGCTCGTGACGTCCGGTCCGGGCGCCACGAACACAGTTACCCCCATCCGCGACTGCATGGCCGATTCCGTGCCAATGGTGCTTATCTGCGGCCAGGTCCCGCGCGCGTCGATGGGCACGGACGCCTTTCAGGAAGCGCCGGTTTTCAACATCATGAGCGCCTGCGCCAAGCATGTGTTCCTGCCCACAAAGCCCGAGGAACTGGAAGAAACCGTGCGGACGGCGTTTTACATCGCGCGCTCCGGACGCCCCGGACCCGTGGTGATTGACGTGCCCAAGGACGTCCAGAACTGGACCGGCCAATTCAAAGGCAAGGGCTTGTTGAATTTGCGCGGATACAGCCAGCGCATGGCGGCCCTCGAACGCGCCCACATCTCCAAGGATCAGGCCAGGGAATTTTTCGAGCTGCTGGCCCGCAGCGAGCGCCCGCTCATTTACGCGGGCGGCGGCGTCATTGTCGGAAACGCGGCGGCGGAACTTCGTGCCTTTGCTGAGCGCTTCCAAATTCCAGTGACTATGACGCTGACGGGCCTTGGCGGCATGGATTCCGACAATCCGCTCTCACTCCACATGCTCGGAATGCACGGCACCGCGTATGCCAATTACGCGGTGGATGACTGCGATTTCCTCATTACGATCGGGGCGAGGTTCGATGACCGCGTGGCCGGCAAACCCAAGGAGTTCGCCCCCGGCGCGAAGGCCATTGCGCACATCGACATCGATGCCTCGGAAATCGGCAAGGTCAAAGCCGTGACCTGGTCGCATGTGGGCGAAGCGGGGACGTCGTTGAAAGACCTGCTCTACTACGGCCAGAATTTCCGCAAGGATTTCTCGCCGTGGCTGGCGCATGTGGCGCAATTGCGCAAGGATCATCCGTTGAATTTCGACCGCAAGAGCAAGAAAATCCAGCCGCAATATGTGATCGAATGCCTCAATGAAATCACTCGCGGCGAAGCGATTGTCTGCTCGGGCGTGGGCCAGCATCAGATGTGGTCCGCTCAATACTGCCGGTTCCGCCATCCGCGCCATTGGATCACCTCGGGCAGCATGGGCACGATGGGATTTGGCCTGCCGGCCGCGATTGGCGCGCAACTGGCCAATCCAGGCAAAACCGTCATCGACATCGACGGCGATGGCAGCATGAGAATGAACCTCGGCGAACTCGAAACGGCGACAACCTACGGCGTCCCGGTGAAGGTGCTTTTGCTCAACAACCTTGGCGACGGCATGGTGCGCCAGTGGCAGAAACTCTATTTCGGCAATCGCTTTTCCGGAACGGACAAGTCGCTGCACAAAAAGGACTTTGTCAAGGCGGCGCAGGCAGACGGATTTGAGTATGCCAAGCGCATATCCGAGACATCCAAGGTGAAGGAAACCCTCAAGGAATTCCTTGCCGCGGATGGCCCGGCGCTGCTTGAGGTCCGGATCGACACCGACGCCTGCGTGTATCCAATGGTGGGACCGGGAATGCCCTATCGCGACATGCTCACAGGCGATTTCATCCCGGCGCGAAAGGCGCCTCAACCCGCCAAAGCCGAAGAAACCAAGCCCGTGGTGGACATGACAAAAATCCCCGATCTGTTCTGATCGCGGGGATCAAAACACCCAACTGAAATGCCACGTCAGAATACTGAGTGTGGCTTCGCGAATCGGCGCCAGGAAGCCATTGTCTTATTCCAATAAGGCCATGCGCATCCTGGCGCTATGCGTTTTGTGGGTTGCTTAGCCATTTGCGTTCGGCGGATTAGGTTTCTGTACAGGTGAAGGCAATGGTTTGACGGCGGTAATACAAGGTTATTTCTGTTGGTAAACGCGGGCCGTAAAAAGCGCTTGCGCCAGACTTCGGGATTTCGACGCTATTATAGCCATGGCGCATGTGTCGTATTTGCGCTTCTGCATCAGGCCAAGGTAACCCGCGTCCGTATTCCATAGCAAAACCAACTACTTTATGGGTATTGCCAGTCTATCCATCGAATCTATCCGGCAATCCGCGGCGCTGGCGGCGCGTACGCAGTGGGCGCAACTGGAAGACATCCGACTCGATGTAGGTTCGCTCGAAGTGCATTCTCTCCCGTCAGAGGTCGGAGAAATTGACACCGTGGGCATAGTCGCCGCGGACGCTGGGCTGGTTTCTGTTATTCTGTCGCCATTTTGCCTAGATTTCCTTCATGTGGCGGATCACAAGGGAATTGTCCATCTCGCGGAATTCTTCCCGCTGACCACGCTGGCCGAAGATTTGCAGGCGATCTTTAAGCGCGCCCCGGTATTGCGGGAATTCTCGCGGCGGTTGCAGATGGATTGGGCGGAAATGACAGACTTGTGGAAGCGGAATTCCGCCAATCAGCCGCCCATGCCACGAGAAGTGCATCTGGTGGCCGAGACGCTGCGCGAAATCGCGGAATGGGCAGTGGCTATGGAGCTGGCAGCCAAGGAATTTGACGCCTCCCAGCCGCCATCCACGCCGGTGCGCCGCTTGGTGCTTCATGACGGAATGTTGCGCTCGATTCTATTGCGAAATGAAGTGATAAACGAACGTCTTCCGCGCTGGTGGCGCGACACGGCCTGGAAGCAAAGGCGCATTGCCATCGCGGGCGTGGGGAAAAGCTCAATCATCTGGCAGCGTCTTGCACTGGCTCTTTCGATGGACCCCCGAGTCCGGGGAATTCCGCAGTGCTGGATTCGTATTCCGGAGGTTTGGGAGCAAAAAATTTTCAGACGCCTCATGACGGGCGAACGGCTCGGATTTGGGCATCTTGTTCTGCTCAAGTCGCGTCCGGACAGCATGGGCTACTTTCTGCCGCTGGATTTGCCGGAGTGGATTCTCGATGATCCCGCCGCGACGGAATGCGTGCTTGCGCAGATTGTTCGAGTCTCGCGAACCACGTTTCCGCGTCCGGGCTATCCAGGTCCGTTGGAAAGGGCGCACGAGGCGGCGCATCTGACTGAGTTTGACGCGAAGATCATTCGCGACCAGTTGCTGGAGGCATTGCGCGAAATGGTTCCCAAAGAGGAATACGAGCGAATGCGCCGCGCATGGGCATTTAATCCTGAGCGATGGGAAAAATCCGCCCGAATTGGGCGTTTGTAGGAGAAAGGCGCCCTCCCATGAGCATGAAATTGATGCGAGAACAAATCGGAATGTTTCGCGGATTTGGGGAATCGCGTTATGAAGTTCTAAGCGAAGTACTCCTGCCCTATGCAGCACAGAAGATGCCGCTTCAAGGCGGATACCTGCTTGTCGGGATCGAAGACCTGAGCGGGCGTCCCAGCGGAATCCTTGGCCGCATTGTCCGCGCCTATCCGATGGGTGATCTCTTTTCGGGCGCAGGCGAAGATTACCTGGTGGACCTGATGCGCCTGGGCCACGAGGTGCCCGAGGAAGTGCGCCAGGCGCGCCTGCGTTATCGGCTGAGCCTGCGTTTGCTTGGCCAGGTAACGGAAATTGAAGATGGTCGGCTGCACTTCAGCCCGGCCTATCGCGTGATGCCCCATGTCGGCGCGCCAGTTGGGTTTCCTGCATCCGAGGTGCTGCAATTGGTCGCGCATGGCGCAGGCGGCGGAATCGAGGGGCAGGGCGCGCATATCGGATGGCTTGCAGTTGGCGATTTGTGTTTTGATGGCTCAAAACTTGACGGTGCATCGGATCGCTCGCTGCCTCGCCTGCCGGTTGAATTCCGCATGGAGGCGCTTGTTGGGCGGCGCACCGCTGTTTTTGCGCGCGCCGGAATGGGAAAATCGAATTTCACAAAGGTGCTTCTCGCGCGGCTCTATGAAAAACCTGGAGCCGCCGCAGGGGCGCTTATCATTGATCCCGAGGGCGAGTATGCAATGGCCAATCAGGCCGAGCCGGGCTTGCTTGATGTCCCCTGGCTTCAGGGGCGAATTCGCGTATTCACGGATCGGTCTGATATCGACAAGCGTTATCGGGGGAGCATTGCGGGGGAATGCCGGATTAACATGGGCGACATCCCCTCTGGTGACGTCGTGGCCAACGCAGTTGCCCAAGAAAAACAGGACATGGTTTTCGCAAATGTGATTCGCTCCATAGACCGGGGCGCTTGGCCGCAAGTAGTTGAACTTCTTGCATCTGCCAGATACCACGCGGACCGGAAGACTCTGCAGACACTGATCGGACGGCGCCGCTCCATTTCCAGCAAGGCCGACGGAGAGGACGTGGTTCTTGAAGCCATCGTGAACAATCTTGTTCCTCCTATTCAGCGCCTGCATTCCTCGAAATCCACGCTTCTCAATGAAACTTTTGAAACCTTGCGCAAAGGTGGAATCGTCATTCTTGATGTTTCGCTCCTGACCAGCGCTGAGGCGAAAACGCTGGCGGGATGGGTGCTCGGGCGCATATTTGCCAATAACCAGCGGGCATTCACCGCGAGGCGCGATCCGGAATCGGGCGTGGGCATTCTCGTCCCGGCGCTGGCCGTGATGGAGGAGGCGCAATTTTACCTCGGCAACGCCCGCCACAGCGAGGATTCGCCCTTTGTGCGGTGGTTCAAAGAAGGACGCAAGTATCAGTTGGGCAGCATTCTGGTCACGCAGCAGCCGGGCGCGGTGGGAGCTGAACTCATTTCGCAATGCGATAACTTTTTCGTTTTCCATCTCCTGAGCCAGATCGACCTCGACGCGCTGAAAAATGCGAATTCCGCCTACAGCGAGGATTTGCTCAGGTCGATTGGCAGCGAACCCATTCCAGGCAATTGCTTCCTGTGGTCAAGCCGCGGATTGGCGCTGGCCACATGTGCGCGCATATTGCCGTTCCGCAGCTTGATTCCCGAGCCGGTGGTGGAAAAGGGGCCCGAAAGTCCGGGCGCGGCGGCGAATCGGACTGGCGGCGCGAAAGCAGCAAAATCCCGTCCGCGTCCTTCTGCGCATCCCTCCGCTGTGCTCCCCGTTGCGGACCCTATGCGTCCCGAATCCGAAGAGGACCCGAAGCTGCTTATTCGTCTGCTGGAAAACGTAGTGGCCAATGACCGCAAACTTTCCTTGCGTATAATTGCCAAGCTCGCGCAGCTCGACTCTCAAGCGCCGCGCCTTGCAGAAGAAGAATTGGTGGCAACCAAAGCCTACAATCTGCGATTTTGTCTGACGGATGCGCTGGAAATTCAACGTAAACACAACAAAATCTCCGATGCCACGTTGGCGCGCCTCACTGAATCCAGCAGAGATCGCGCCGTTGTGCGGGAAGTGCCCTTTCAATTTACGCTTCGGAATTCAGGTTTTTGTCCAGCCGCATTTTTGGCTCGGAATGCTGGCGAGCAGGATCAGGCAGAATATATTCTTCTTCTGCGTGCCAAACTCCCCGCCAATCGCCGTATTAAATCTGATTCCGCGTTACGCCTCGAAGTTCTCCCGCCTGTTGGGGAACCGAAATCGTCGGCCTGACTGGGCCGATACAGCTTTTGGGGAAATGATTTGAATGGCGTCGTCGCCTGACGCTCGTGCTAAGGATTGTGGATGGCGGCGGCGGCCAGTTTGCTGTTGCTGAAGTGATAGGCATCGAGATCTGTGCGGAAAATGCCATTGTAAATCAACGTGTCGGATCGGGGATGCTCCCTGTCTCCCGGAATTGAAAAGGCTTCATCAGGGCGGCCCCGCCGGATTAGCGTGGTTTCATAATCGCTCACGGGACCTTCATACACCAGCGTTCCTTCGACAAACTGCGCCACGCGGCCCTTCTCGTAAAACACCCATTCCGTGACGATTTCATCGGTGTCCGAGCGGAATTCTCCGCGAATATACTCAGGTTTCCCAAGGCGTTTCTGAATTTCGCGCTGATCATTTGTAAGCAGCGGATCGTGGATTTCCGCGTCGTTGGGCGTATAGATGCGCCGGGTTTGATGGCGGAACCAATCGAGTCGAATGTTCTTCTCAAATCGTTTCGCCATGATCTTTTCGCCCGCCGCGTCCATTTCGAAACGCGGGGCCTGGTTGGTCATGCACCCGGCCAGAAAAAGAAGAAGGGAAGCGATGGCGGAAATCCTCGCGGCGCAGCGAAGATGCCCGAATACGGCGCGCGCAAGGGAAAGGAAATTGCCTATGGAACGAACCTGAATCATGAATGGCCTCCTGCAGGACCTGCGGAAAAATTCCGCGTGGACGTTTTCCGATGCTGAGCGCCGCCGCGTCAAGGTTTTAGCGGAATAATGTTTCCAAACCGCAGAGTGCGCACTTTTCCTCCTGGACACCGCGCCTCAATCCGGCGGATGACCTTCGCGGACGGCGGGGGCGCATGGCGCCAATTTCGACCGCTTTCCTTCCGGCGCATTGCCATGATTCCGCGCATTGACACATACGAACAAGCCCGCGACTACCTCGTTTCGAGGCTCGATTTCGAGCGCCGCCCCGACGCCCACCCTTATGATCCGACCCATTACAGCCTTGGGCGGTTTGCCCAACTGGTGGAGCGTCTTGGTTCGCCGCACACAAAATTCGCCTCGATCCATATCGCCGGAACCAAGGGCAAGGGGTCCGTGGCCGCAATGCTCGAAGCGGGTTTGCTCGCCGCCGGATTGCGGACCGGGCTGTTCACTTCGCCGCATCTGCGCGATTATCCCGAGCGGATTCGAGTCGCTGGGGCGCCTGTCGCGCGTGAAGTTTTCGCGGCGGGCATGCGGCGGCTGGCTCCGGCCGTCGAGGCCGATGGATTTGGCGGGGGAGAGCCAACGCCTTACCGCACAGTTTTCGAACTTCTCACGGCCCTGGCGTTTGATGTGTTCGCGCAGGCCGGCCTCGATATGGTTGTGCTCGAGACTGGGCTGGGCGGACGGCTCGATTGCACGAACCTCGTCCGGCCCGAGGTGTCTATTCTAACGACGCTCGCGCTGGATCATACGCGCCAGCTCGGCGACTCGCTCGATAAAATCGCATGGGAAAAAGGCGGAATTATCAAGCCGGGCATCCCGGCGGTCGTCAGCAGGCAGAGCGCCGAAGCCATGCGGATTGCCTTTCCTGTGTTGAAACGGATTGCCGCCGAGTGCCACGCGCCGCTTGTGGAAGCGCCGGAGTTGCTCGGCGTCGAGCAAATTTCCGAGAACGAAACGGGCCAGGTTTTTTCGCTTCATCCGCGCCGCTCCGCGCCCGAACCGTATCGGGCGGACCTGGAAAATGCCCGCTTGCATCTGCGCGAACTGCGCCTGGGCTTGATTGGACTTCATCAAATCGAAAATGCGCGAACGGCCGCGGCAGCCTGGGCGGTTTTGCGCGCAGGCGGGTGGAATTTGCCCTGGGAGGCCTTGCGCAACGGATTGGCATCGTGCCGATGGCCTGGGCGGATCGAGATTTATGCCACGCGCCCGCGTATTATCATCGACGGCGCGCATTGTCCGTGTTCGGCGAACGCGCTGGCGCAAACGCTGCGCCAGCTCTACTGCCGTGCGCCCCGTCACTTCGTTTTTGGCATCCAGCGCGACAAAGACCATCGCGGATTTATCCGGGCGCTGGCGGAGCGGTCCCGCCCCGAGCCGCAGATGGAGCAAGCGCCGGAACCGAAGCCAGCCGATTGCCAGGCGGCTTCCCTGCCTATTCTTTCGTGGTCGCTCTACGAAGCGCCCGGCGGCCGCGGCGCGCCTTGTGATCAACTCGCTGAGGCCCTTTGCGAAGCCGGATTTTCCCGGGAATCGATTTCGATCCACCCGAGCGCCGCCGCCGCCCTCGAAAACGCCATGACCATTGCGCGCGAGGATCATCTCGTCGTCGCCTGCGGAACGCTGTACACAGTAGCGGCCCTGAGCGATTGGGCCAAAGGCCGCGTCGCATAACGCTTTTCATTTTCTCGATGTCGAAAGCGCACGGCCGCGTTTCACAGCGCTTCCGGGCAGGCGCGCCTAATACACAGCCCACCCGTTGCGCGGCGTGATGGGGCGGGCGCGGAGGAGGACCGGAACCTGCATGGCCATCGGCGTGGAGGCGGGTCCCATCCAGAGAATGCCCTCCCAGTCATCGCCTTCGACTGCCTTCGACCATTGCAGTTGGAATTCCACGGGCGCGCTGGTCGTCACGCTTCCCGAAGGCGGCGCCAGAATCTGCATGTCGCTGCCCTGAACGGCGCGAATCCGAATGCGGAAATCCTGCGGCGGGCTTGGAACGCGATAGCCATGCATGGCGATCCAATAGCGCCCATCCGCTGGTTTGGACAAAACAATATGCTCTTCCGCGCTGGGTGTGGTCGAGGAGGCAATCTGCGCATCATCGCCTGATTTGCAGTCCCAGACTCCATTTCCGCCGTCGCGATACAGAAACAAATCGATGTCCATCGCCGTGGTGCTCGCGCAATCGATTTCGAGCAATCCGCAGTGATCGAGGTCAAGCGCCCGCACCCAACTGGCCGTGCAGGCGTTGTTCGGATCGTCCTGCCGGACTTGCTCGACGCTTTCTTGCGGGCGTGAAAATCCATAGGCCTCGATAGCGGCGCCTTCTTCCAGGGCCTTTTCGCTCGAAAGCAGCTGCGTCCATCTTCCACTAAAGCCCTCCAGGCGCACCGGATACGGCATGGTTTGAATCCGCCACGCGCTGCCGGACATGGCTTCGTGCGTTTCGAGACCTGCGGAAAGAACCTGGTGCAGCGCGAGAAAATGAAGCCCGGACTCGAGCGGCGCGCCAGCGATTTCCCTTGCGCCGCCTGTGGATGTGCTGAATCCGAAAATACCCGCGCTGCGATATGCGTTGGCGCTTCCGCCAACAACTTCCGCTCCCGAAGGACCGAAAAATTCCGGAAAGGCCGCCGAATAGGAATCTGCCACAGGACCCGCAATCCATGTGTCGATGTCCGTGGGCGCGGAGGCCCATTGCGTATCTGTAATAAGCGCCGCGCCAGTAGGCAGCGCGTTCGCAGGAAGGTCAAAATAAAAAAACCGCCAGTCGCCCGCTTCGTAACGCCATGCCCAGTTAAAAACGCCCGAGAAGAGTCCATTTTCGTAAGGATGAATGGGCGATGGAGTTTGAAAATCGCGAGCGCGGAGCCTCGCGATCCCAACGCTTATGGTGTCTGAGCCAAAATCAAATGGGAGATCGTTTGGCGCAACGCAGGCAACAACGGGGATGATTTGCGCGCGCTGTCCGGCCGCGTCCGAAACGACAATCGCGCCCTGATGCACGCCATAAGGCGCATCGGCAGGAATTGTAATTTGCGCCAAGAATTCTTCCGTATTGCCAGGTTCCACCGCGATTTCCGAAGGCGCGGCGGATGCCCATGTCCAATCGGTCTTTTTGTAATATAGAATGCGAACCTTGAAGTGGACATTTCTGTTTCCGCTGATCCGCTGCAATCCGGCAAACACGCCATTGTGCCGCATTTGGAGCGCGCGGCGTCCCACCGTAGCCTCGATCACGGGCGCGGAATTGTAACCGTAAGTCATGCGATTGTATTCTGAGATTTGCGTCTGCGCGTCCACATCGATTTCGCCCGGCTCCACTTGGCCATTTCCATTCGCATCCGTCCAGAGGCTGCCGTTGCCGTTGTGGTCGGTCCAATCCGCGAACAGAACGCCCCAGCGGTTGTCTTCCGAATAGTTGCCGTCAAGGTCGAACGTGCTGAATCCAAATGACGCCACAATGCGGATAAAATCCGGATCATACGCCTCGACATCTGCGGAAATATCCAGGAGCCAGTTTGGTTTTCCGGCAATTCCCACCACATAAGGAAGATCGAATTCGAGGTAGCGTTCGTGCGCGAGAATCCATTCGCAATCCGAAATGTGAATAGAGGCGGCGGCGGCAGAAGGATTGAGCACGGCAAATCGGGCCGTGGCAGTTTCGCCTCGATGCATCAAAGCGGAAAATGCGGGATAGGTTTTGCCGCGGTAATTGCCTGCCATCCATTGAGGCGGATTGACCAGCCACGTTTCGCCCGCCGCAAGCGCCGTGGATTGCCCGGCATTCACCTGCCCGGAACCTTGCGTCAGCACGTCGTATCCGAAATCCAGCGCGCCGCCCAGGAGGAGCGAACGCGCCTCATTGTATGCGGGCAGGTGTCCGTTCGCCTCCGAAAAAGCCTGATAGGTCAAGGCCATTGCACCTGCGGCCATCGGGCAGGCCATCGAGGTTCCCGAGAAGGCAACATACGCGCCTTGTCCATTGCGCGTCGAGCGGTTGAGCGGAGTGGCGGCTGTTCCCCAGGCCCCAACGGCCAATACATCGGGCGACATATCTCCCAGCGTCCCCGGTCCGCGGCCCGAAAATGGAATGACGCTTCCCCAGGAATGCTGCGAAGGCAACACTCTTTCGAAATTCATTGTGCTGCCTATGGAAGTGCTGGCCCCCACACTAAGGATCGTTCCGCCACCAGGTGCGATTTGGGTTCCGTAACCTGGGCCGCCATTGCCCGATGCGACAAGAATTGTGGAATTTTGCGCCTCGGCGCGGTTGAGGTTGTTTGCGAATCGCGAGACTTCATCCCATCCATCGGCAATTGTGCGGCTGTCGCCCCAGGAATTTGAAATCACCTGCGCTTCGTCGCCCGAGTTCGCAACGCCGTCGAGTCCAATCGCCGCCAGGGTCCAGGAATCAAAAATCAGAGAGCTTCCATTCTGAAACGCGGCGATTTTTGCCTCGGGCGCCATGCCGGCAAGCACCGCTCCGCCCGCGCCGCCCACATTCGATCCGCCCGCGAAAAGCGTGTTCGAAGGCCCGGTTGCGTTGGGATCGCTGATTACGCCCCGCGCCGCCGCCACACTTGCGCAGCCTGAGCCGTGCCCATCCTTATCGCCCACGAAGCAAATCAAACGCCCCGCCGCCGGAATCGCCGCCTGCCCCGGATATACCGCCGCCACGCCGGGAGGCGGATTCACGCCGTCGGCGATCCAGCAGAGCATTCCCGCCGAAATATCCCATACGCCATCTGCGCCGGAGCCTCCCTGTGCATTCTGGACATCCGCCCCCGCCGTTTCCGAACCGCGGCGCAGCGGTTTATCATCTGCAAAATCCTGGTTGCAGTTCACGTCCACATAGACCGTGTCGTAAGTTCCAGAAGTTGATTCGTCTGCCACAATCACCGCCGCGGGCGCATTGTTCGCGTAAGCGTATCCAAGCCGCAGACGCGCCGCCGCGGAGAGCAGCGCCGGATCCGGATGAACTGTATAGAAATACCGCCCACTGATCGAGCGGTCCGGCCACTGAAAATCCAAATCCACTGGCTCATGCGTCCAGCCCGATTCGGAGCCATAATCAATTCGCAGGCGCGCGCGGCAAATTCCATTCTCGCGTGTGATGCCGTCCACCTCCAGCGTGTGCGCATACCACGAATCCGGTTTATCCCAATATGTGTCTGGGCCAATCGTGTCATTGGGGTTTGCCGTATAATAATATCCCGAAAGCGCATCATAAGCAAAAGGCCAGCCAGCATAAGGGCCGATCGGGATTCTCGCTTGCGCGCCATCCAAATCCGGATGCGCGAAATCCACGCCTGTGTCCACGATGGCGATGACGATTCCTTTTCCCTTATAGCCTTTTTCCCATGCCTGATGCGCGCCCAGGACGTCGATGGCCTTGGTGGTGGAAGGGTGGCGCGTGCTGGGGGGCGCGGCTTGTTTTGTGGATAGGGGCGCGGCATAAGCGGGGGAGGGAGTGAGATGGCTCGCCGCCGCCGCCGCGCGGAGAGAATCGATGTAGTCGCGAACCTTTGCCTTTCCGCCTTGTTTCCAGATGGCGCGCAAATTGGGCTGCTGGCGCAGATTTTGCAATTCAGAAACGGGAGAATCCGGATCGGGTGAGGGGGCGATAGCAGGGGCGAACGTCTCTGTGGAAACAACCGTTCGCACGCCCGGCGACGTTGCCAGTTTGGCCAGATTCGCTGCGCGAACGCGTCCGGTTTCCCATCGCACACCCGCAACAGCGCGGCTTTGCGCCCTGCCTTGCAGCAGGCCGGGAGAGGGCGCATCCGCATCGAGCAAAACCGAAATCAGAATATCCTGTTCGGAGCCCGCCGCCGCGCTGGGGCCGCTGCCGATGGAAAACGCAGCCTTGAGCGCTGCGGCTTGCAGGTCGCTGCTAAGTTTCTTCCGAACCACTTCCGGCAAGCGCGCCTGCTGCGTCTCTTTATGCGATTCAGGCGCTGGCTGGGGGACTTGCGCGGGCGCTGAAGGCAAAACCAGCATTGTGAGCAATGACAGGAAAAATACAACAGGCGGTCGAGAAAATCCTGGATTCATCAGCGTTTCCTGGCATGGAATTCCATACATCCGGCGCGAATCATCCGGCACACATTCAATGCCCGCAATGCGTTTTCGGTTCAATCTGTATGTGGGGGGAAAAAGTTGTGAGTTGTGGGTTGTGAGTTGTGAGCAAAAAGAGAATTGGGCGAGAGGTGGTTTGGAAAAAGAAATGACCCAAAGGACTCAAAAGATCAAAGTGATACCATTTTCCTTTGATTCTGTTGTTGGTGTCTCGGTTTCCCAGGGCGGCGCTTTGCTTGCCCTTCTAT
>CAYUNT010000093.1:0-17391 GCA_964446285.1 uncultured Candidatus Sumerlaeota bacterium
ACATGACTTCATCGAGGCCCATGCGGTCGGCCATTTCGAGCGGACCCATGTTGAACTCGTATCCGAGGCGCATCGAGGCGTCCACGTCTTCCGGCGTCGCAATGCCTTCCATAACGAGCGTCATTGCCTCGTTGAGCAGCGGGATAATCAGGCGCGTTGTCACGTAACCGGGCGACTCGAAGACCTCTATGCACGTCTTGCCCATTGCTTCGCCGAGTTCGCGCGTTTTGCGCACCGCTTCGTCCGAGGTCCGAAGCCCGCGGACGATTTCCACGAGCGGGCGTTTGGGAACGGGGTAAAGAAAATGCATTCCGACCATGCGCTCGGGATTCTTCAGGGTGCTGGCCAGTTCCGTGATGGAAATCACCGAGGTATTCGAGGCGATCACGAGATTTTCCGGAAGATTGTTTTGAATGTCGCGCAGGACGGCCCTTTTGATCTCCTGCACTTCGGGGACGGCCTCGATCACCATTTCCACATTCCGCAAATCCTCGTATTTTGTGGTTCCGCGAATGCGCGAGAGAATCACCGTTTTTTCGGTATTTGTCATTGCCCAGCGCTCGATTTCAGCGCCCAGCGAGGAGTTCAGGGACTTCAGTGCATTCTGCACGGTTTCCTCGCTGACATCCAGAAACACCGCGTCGATTCCGTTCTGAGCCGCGCTCCAGCATATTCCCTGGCCTGTCATTCCAGCGCCGATTACCCCGATCTTGCGAATCATGCGAAATACTTCCTTTGGATCATTTATATGGACCGGACGAACAAGGCCCAAGCCTATGGAGCCGGGCTGTTGTTTGCGCTCCTGGCCAGAGCGGCGCGAGACTCATGCACCCCAGCGCCATGCCATCGCGCCGGCCGCGCTTTGTCCCATCCCGCAAGTGGCACGCCGGAAAAACACCTGTTCCCCGCCGGAAAAGTCAATTGAAAACCCTTCCGCAGGGCGAAATCGGGGCGCATCTGGACACTGTTGCCAATCCTCGCCGCGTTCACCCCCCATTGCGTTCGGGGTTCTGCATAAAAGGCCATCCGGAACGTGGCCAGGCAGGCAGAATCCGGAACGAAGTGAGGGTGCTGTTTCTGCCCGTTGGCAACAGTGTCAAGATGCGCCCGCGTTGGCATGAGCGGCGTGATTCTGTTTGATTCTCTTGGGCCGGGGATCGTTATGTTGGATGCGTGACTTCCCCGAACCCCGCAACCGATGCGGGCATTCGCCGCAGGATGACCCCATGACTCTATTTTCCTCTCGCATTTTGAACCGGAATCCATTCGATTTCCGGACATTGTTTTTCCCCATGAACCGCGCGAGGTTGAGTTCCCTCGAACTCCCGCCCGCGTTGTTTTTTGTGTTGTTCATGGCATTGCTGACAGGATTGGCCGTGCCGCCTCGCGTTTGCGCCGAGAATTCCTATCCAGGCTGGGCGTATCCCAACCGTGTGGATTGCACCAGCTGGCCGACGTTCGACGAGTTCCACAAGATGTCCGTCGAGGAAAAACAACAAGTGGAACTGGCCTGGATGATGAAGGTCTATGAGAGCGATCCGAAATGGGAAAGCAATTACAGGTTCAACTGGAATCTCTTCATGTCGGAGAATGATGGCCTCTCGGACATCCCCGGCTGGATTCGCGACGCCTGGTGGAGCACGACGACAGGAAGCGTGTGGGGATCGTGCAGCGAGACGGCGGGGCAAAGCGAAACCGATTGCCAAATGGCGCAAAAGACCTTCCTGGATCAGTATTATCCGCCGCAGCCGCCCGCGGACGCCACTTATGTGCCGCCAAACTACGGCCAACTTGTCCGCGCGCCCTTTGAACAGCTTAACTGGAGCGTTACCAACAGTCCGCAGTATGTAAGTTTTCTTGGCATCGAGCCTGCATGGGCCACGCATCAACTGGTCAAGGTGGCTCCGAAAGGGGCTGAGAACGATGCCAACCAGTCTTATGCATTCGACCCGTGGGGAACCGGCTATCCTGAGGTGTTGACGTGGAACGAGGCTCATAATCGTTCCTACACTTACAGCGGCAGTCCCAAGGTGCGCGCCCCCTCCGTATGGGAGGCTCCCCGCCCGAACTCGAACGATTGCCCGGATGCAGGCGGCGGGAGCGGCCTGAACGATCCGGAAGGCGGCGACGACACGGGCGCGAGCGATCCGACCGATTCAAATGGCGCCGCCGCGCAGACGCCCGTTCCCCCCGAGGAGGCGGGCGGGGATGACACAGGCGCGGGCCCCGGCCCCGGTCCGACGGCAACTCCCAAACCAGGCGGCGGCGGAAGCGGCGGGAATGACCCCCT
Source organism: uncultured Candidatus Sumerlaeota bacterium (assembly GCA_964446285.1). GTDB lineage: Bacteria > Sumerlaeota > Sumerlaeia > SLMS01 > CAYUNT01 > CAYUNT01. The sequence goes on from CAYUNT010000093.1 coordinate 2,291, forward strand.
TCAGCATAAGCCGAGCTCCCCCAAAAACTATCTGCCCAAACCTGTGACGGCCCCGCCCGTAGCCGGCGACAATCCGGATGACAACATCGACGCCGGCCGCTCGCGCTCGGCGGTGGAAACCGGGCATTTTCCGCTGCTGCGCACGGCTTACATCCGCCTGGCGCGCAAAGCCGGGCTGAACGCGATCGCCGACCGGTGGGCAGGCGCGGACAGCCGTGTGTTTCAGATCGGCGCGGCGTCTGAACCGGAGGCGTATTTTCATCCGCTGCGGTTTTACTTTCTCGATTATGCCGCGACTGCGCTGCCTGAGCGCATCGGGGCGGACTTGCAGGCGCAAATTCGAGAAATCCGCCAAATCCCCGAAATCGCAGTATTCGCCCAAGGGTATTATTCCGAACTGGCGCAATCGCTGAGCGCGCAGGGAATTCCATGCGCCGTCCTCGGACAGCCAGACGTCCTTGCGCGGCTGGGAGAATATAAAGTGCTCGTGATTCCCTCGGGCGCGCTCGGCGGAATCGGGCGCTCGGCGATCTTCCGCCAGGCGCTTGAGTCGTTCGCGCGTTCGGGCGGTTCGATCCTTGTTCTGGCGCAGCCGCGAGGCGAAGATTTCCTCTGCCTGCCCGGTTCGGAAGGGTTGCGCGCGCACGGATGGCAGGAAGATCAGAGTTGCTTCAGCAGTTCCGTTGTTATTTCGGATTTTCATCCCGCGCTGGCGAGCCAGGCCTCGTTCTCGCCGTCGCTGCATATCGACGGATTCTTTTCGCAGTGGACCGGGGCGATGAAGCCCGCGCTCATTCGCAAGCGCAATCCCGTTCCCGTGATCCTGACATGGAATTATGGCGCGGGCGTGGTGGCGGTTTCGTCCACGTATCCCGATTGGGCCGCTACCAACGGCATTGCCAGTGAGGCCGAAACACGATTGTTGCGCGATATGTGCCTGTGGGGACTTCATGCGCGCGCCGAAATGGTTTATGGCGCGCCCGGCGCTTCGGTTCAGGTCCCGGTGAAGGTCTTCAATTCTGGCGCGCAGGCTGCGTCGGCGGTGCGGTTCCAGGTGGTGGACGCCGCGGGCCGGGCGGTGGGCAATCCTATTGCGCAGGCGGCGGTTATCGATCCGCAAACAACCTTCACAACTACGCTGGCGCTCGTTGCTCCCGCCGAAGCGGGCATCTACGAAATCGACGCCGAACTCGACACGCCCGCCGGAACGGTGCGCGCGTTCAGCGTGGGGGTTTTCGCTTCGGCCAACCGTTTCCCCGCCGTGCAAGGAACAACAAACGGCCAGGGCATAAGCGCGGCGATCGTTACGCAGGGCGACTTGCTAAACAACGGCGACCCGGTCGAGATGGAAATCCAACTGTTCAACGAAAATTCCGAGCCGGCGACAGTTGATTTTACGCTGAACGTTCCATTTACGGATGCCATCAGCCGCACGGGGATTGTCGTTCCCGCCTCGGGTTCCATTTTTATCCCGCTCACGGCCATGCCCAGCTACTTCGGATGGCGTTCGATGCTTTCGCTGGCGGTGTTCGAGGGCGGAACTCGCCACCAGATTGCCGCCGCACAGCGTGTGATCCATTATGTGAGAAAGTATGCGACAATTTGCATCTTCTCTTCCGCGACGGAACGAATCGAGGGCGAGCGGCTCGACATTCATGTCGAAATCTCGAAAGGATATAGCAATTCTGAAGAGGATGCCTGGCTGTTCAGCCTGCAAATCCTCGATCCGGCGGGAAAAGCAGTGGTCGAGGAATTTTTTGGCGACGCGCCCCAGCCCAGCTACATTACATACGACACTTCTTATATTGTTCCGCAAAGCGCCGCGCCTGGAGCCTGGACGATTTTGTGCCGGGGGAGTTTCGGGACAATTACCGCAGGCGGGCAAAGCGCCTTCGCCGTGAAGGAGCCGTTTGCAGTCGCTCTCTCGCCCAAGAACGGCCGCTGGTATGGCCAAAGCATGAATCCGATAGTGCTCACTGGGCGTGTGCGTTCGCTCGCCGCCGCCGGATTCGAGGGCACACTGCGGCTTTCGGTTCCCGCCGCCGGATTCGATCAATCGATTCCAGTGACGATTGGCGGACGCGCAAGCCAGACGCACGATTTCAGTGTGGCGCTGCCTGCGCTTGCGGCGGGCGAATACGCGGCCACGCTTCGGGCTGAACGCTCGGGGCAGCCGCTTGTTGTTGAAAAAACCGCGCAGTTTTCGATTCCCCCGGCGGAGATCGAAGCCTCGCTCAACGCGGCGCAGGTGAATGCGGGCGGCGTGGTGCAATTCAACATTGCCAACATTGGCGGCGAAGTCGTTTCGGATTTGCGTTGCGATTTCCGCCTGGTGCAAGGCGCCATCGTGGGCACAACGGGAACCGCCCAAGTGGCTCTTGCTCCGAACGAAACGCGCTCTCTCTCGTGCCCGGTTCCGGCGGACTTGGCGCCCGGCAGGTATCAGTTCGAGGTGACCTCGACGGCGAGCGGCCATGCGCCCTGGTTCAAGTCGATGTCCGCGCATCTTCACGCCTCGGAAGCGGTGGTGGCGGCTTCGACTTCGCGCTATGCATATACGACTTCGGACCCGATCGGATTGACGGCGAATTATGCATACCAGGGCGCGTCGCTGCCCGGCGCCTCGATGCGGCTTGACGTCCTGGAAGACACTCTGGCGCAAACCTTTGGCCAGCGCGAGGGCATGAGGAGCGACGCCATGCATCTGGCCTGGTCGGCGGATGGCAAAGTGGCCGTCATGGGTTCGCAAATGGGCGTAAAAATCTACAACGCGTCAACGCATCGCTATCTGGCGGGTCTGGGCGACATCTGGCAAAACGAGACGCGAATCCGCTCGGGCGACATCGCCTTTGATAACACCAGCCGCCTGCTTGTGCTCAATGGCGACACAAAGCGCGTGGAGCGATATGAAGTCAGTTCGCCAGCAGTCCACCTCGGAGGCTGGGCGGTGCGCGATCAGGGACCGCTTGCCGCGCTGGCGCTTGCCTCCGCTTCCGATGGCCGGATTTATATCGCGCGCGGAATGGGCGATACAGGCACGGCGGATTCATTTATCGAGGTCTATTCCGCCGAAGGAGTTTTCGAGCGCCAGTTCGGTTCGTTCGGCTCGGGCGACGGGCAGTTTATCCAGCCCACGCACGTTGAAGTGGATTCCGAAGGCAATGTGTATGTGTGCGATGCAAGCAATCGGCGGGCGTATCGGTTCGGCCCGGACGGCGCGCTTGCGGCCACGTATTTGTGCGACGGCAAAACACCCGCGGGCATCGTCCGAAACGGGAACAGCATTTATGTTCTTTCAGAAAGCGATTACTCCGGGCCGGATTCGGAGTCGATCTATGTGTTCGATCTGGCGGGGGTAAACACCTCGAAAATCAGCATCTACTCGACGAAAAATCGCGATCTGGTTCTGACGAGGGGAACGGGCGGCAGCACGTTTGCGGTATTGGAGGCGCTCTCGATCTACGGGGCGGATGTGCGCATGTTGAATGCGCAGGGAATCCTCCTCGATACAATCACCGGGATGCGCAACATCAGCGGCATGGCGGTTTTGCCCAGCGGCCTCGCCGTGGCTTCTGACACCTCCGCTGGCGTTATCTGGGGATATTCAGAACAAAACGGATTTTATGAATTCGCCACGGCAAAATCGTTGGGGAAATCTTTCTTCATGCCTTCGGATGTTGCCGCCAATTCCGCCGGCACGCGAGTGTATGTGTCCGACCAAAGTTCCGCGCGCAACATCTTCATCCTCGACGCGCAGGGAAACAAGATTGGCTCGCTGCCCGCGGGCGGGGGCGCGTTCACCAATGCTCCGGCCAAACTCTTTGTGGATGCAGGGAATCTCCTGCACGTTTGGTTCGAGGCGGAAAACCGCGTCACCACATTTGACCTCGATGGCAATTTCGTGAGGTCGGTTGTGCTGAACGATCCGCCCGTGTCTTCGCACGACATGGCGGTGGACCCCTCGGGGAACATCTGGATGGCGCAAACCGGGTCCTTGCTCGAGTATTCCTCCGGGGGCGCGCTCCTTCGCCAATTTGACGACTATAGGGCAATCTGGGCGATCGACATAGATGCGGACGGGGCTGTGTATCTGGGGAGCCTGGTCAACAGCGTAATTTATGTCCTGAACCCCGGCGGTTCGCTGCGCCAGACATATAAAGAGGATAATCCCATTTATTTCACGGCGCTCGACGCCACGCGCGGGCGCATTTACTTCGCCCGCGCCAGCCAGAGGGGATTTGGATATTTTGGATCGCTGTGGTTCACGGAAACTGTTGCGCTGCCCGGCAGTTCGTCCACGGGAATCGCGGACGGAACCGCGCCGCCCATCACGCGGCCCTGCCGGGGGCTTTTTGTGGCGACGCTGCTCAATCAATACGGACAGGCGCTCGGCTCGGGATCGGCCCCGTTCCTTGTCTCCGATGACGCGATCCGGCTCGGTGTTTCCACCGACCGCCGCGTCTATGCGCAGGGCGACGTGGCCACGATCCGAATGACGGCGGAAAACCGCTCGGGCGCTCCGGCGCAGGGAGACCTTGCGCTGAATTCGAGCGCGGGCGCAGTGTTGTGGACGCAATCGCTCAACCTCGCCGATGGCGAGGTGTTTGATTTCTCGCTGCCGCATATTGCCGGGGCCGCCTCCGAAGACCTCACGTTATCGTTCAATGGCTACTCGGCGCGCGGGCCGTTGCGAGTGGCCGCGCCCGCGGTCGAACTCACGGCCAACGTTCCGGCGCAAGTCACGCGCGATCCGTTCGACGTTGCTGTCACGCTCAACAACACCAGCGATGTCGATGCGACGGGAATTCTTGTTGTGAAAACGGCGTCGAGCGAGCGCTGGGCTGCCGTCTCGATAGCGGCCCGGTCGAAGGGGATTTGGACGCTTCCCGCCTGGATTGAGAACAATGATACCGTGCGTGTGGAACTCTCGGGCGATGTGGGCGCCTCGCGGGTGTATTCGGTCCAGATTGGCCCGCAAATCGCCATCCAGCCCGCGCCGGATGGCTTGCTGGCGCCCGGAGAAATCCGCGTTCCATATCGCATCGAAAACACAGGCAGCCTGGGCGCGATTGTGCCCGTCACGTTCGCGGCGGGCGGGCAGACCGTTTCGGTTTCGCATCGCGTTGAGGCGGGGGCCGCCGTTTTGTCCGAATTGCTCTTCACGCTGGATATAGGGACATACGAATTGTCTTATGAATCGCCCTACGCAAGCGGCGCGGCGATTTTGCGCGTCGGAACAATGGATTTCGCACTTGCCGGCGCGCCTGTCGTGACGGTTTTGCCCGATGGCGGAAAAAAATCGGACCAGGCGGAATTTAGCGCGGCGCTCGACGGCGCGATTGTCGAACTCATTGCGGGAAATATCATCCAGGTGGCCGTCGTAGCCGAAAACCATTCGCCGATTGCCGGGAGCGCGGAACTAACCCTGCGCCTGCCGGGCATTTTCGATGAGGCACGCTCGATTTTCATCGAATCTGTCGCATCGCAAGCCGCCGTGTTCGAGACGCAAATTCCCGCCGACCTCCCCGATGGCGAATACCCCATAGAAATCCTTCTCAATGGCCGGAGATACGCCTATTCGTATCGCGTAACCGGTCCGAAGGTCCTGATGACGGCTTCGCTTGACCGCGGCGCGTATCTGCCGGGCGAAACGGCCCGCCTCACGGTCCAAGTGACCAACCAAAGCACGCGGCCATTGCATGATCTGGCGGTTCAGGCCGATTACAACGGCGAATCGCAAACGCAAAACCGCAATCTGCCCCCCGGCGCGACGGCTTCCTTGCCTTTTGATTTCACCGCCGCCCAGTCCGGAGCGGTTGCCGCGCAGGTCGTTTCGTCAGACGGGCGCTCTTTCGTCATCGACTCGATCCGGCTCAACGTGACGCAAGGCGTGCGCGTGTCGCTCGACAAAGAAGCCTACAAGCCGTTTGAGACCGCGCTCGTCACCGTCCAGGCCGATCAGCCCACCACGATTCTCCTCGAAGTATTCGACAAATCGGCGTCCTTGGTGTTTGCCTCTGCCGGGACAACGCAATGGTCTTTCTGGGTGCCCGAGGCCGCGCGTTCCACATGCTATCTGGTCTATAATGCGCAATTCGCCCCCGGCGCGCCCCAGGCCGCCCTCAATGGAGCAGCATATTTCGACGTGGATGGGCCGGAAATCGTCGTCACACGCGAGACGCTCACGCCACCCGTTCCGGCGGACGTCTGCACGATCGGCCTTGCGCTCGAAATGCGCCCGCACAGCCTCACAAGCGCCGAATTCGAGTTCACCGCCACAGACGAATCGAGCTGCGTCCTCGGACAATGGCGCCAGACGGTCCAGGGCCTTGCGAGCGACACACCCACCTCGATCACATTCCGGCGGCGCATCGCATTCCGCCAATCCGGGCTGCACGCGATCACGTATCAGGCGTTTTCGGGCAGCGCCGGAGCGCGCGTGGCGTCGGGCCGCGTGTTGTTCGACGCCGTGTCGTCGCTCGCCCCCGCCGTTGTCAGCGCCGCGCCCGAAAACGGGGCAAGCAAAGTGCCCATAGGATGCGGGCTGACCGTGCGTTTCAGCCGCCCAATGAACGCCGAGTCGGTGCGTCAGGCGTTCCGGATCGAGCCGGCCACGGACCTCGAATTCACCTGGCCGCTCGATACGCTGATGGTGGCGCGCCCGCGCGGACGCAATCTCCTGCCCGCCACGCAATACACCTGCCAGCTTTCCGCTGCGGCGCTGGATGCGGAAGGCCAGACGCTTGAACAGCCGATCGAGTGGACCTTCACCACCCGCGCGCAACCCTCTGCAGGCCGGTTCCTGGGCCTGCACTGATTGGGCGAAACGCCGATTCCACCGCGAAAATTACGAAAGACTCTATAAAATCATCACTCGTTTCGATACTCGCTCCGCCATTCCGCGAGCGAACGATGCCCGGACGTGTCCGCCAGCCATTGAACGGTTTTATACAGAACGTCGTATAGGGTGCCGACGCTTTTGTCGCCGGTGGCGTGCAAGTCCAGGGATAATTTCCAGTAATCGCCTTGCAGAATTAAATTGGCAAAGGGCGGAAAATCGATATCCATACTTGTGGGGCGCGGCACAAAATTCGTGGTGTGAAGAACTTTGATAATAGGATCTGTTTTCACGGGCACAATTACGGGCGGCCCAGCCACTTCATAATGGTTTGGCTCAATTTTACGAACAGATTGCCCCACTATAGCGCGGCCATTATATCGTCCGCAAAGCAGCACATTGTGAGTTCCAAACGAAGGCCCCATGAAGCGGGTCCATAATAATGCCCAATAACTATCATTCGACCTTGCCGGATATGCTTTATCCAGGCACTCCAGGAGGCAAAGCGCCTGTGATTCCCAATCCTTGGGTCTATCCCCCACTTTTCATTCTCCACATTCATTTCCACCCGGGTCTCAGGGCGACGGGCGTCACAATTTTCATAAGCCGCTTTGTATTTTCCGGACTCCGGCTCGTCAAATCAATCTCGCTTTGCGCACGCAGGCCAGGCAACGCGCAATTCAGAAAACTGCATCCGCGCAAAGTGGAAAAGAGTTTTCATTTCGCCCCTTCAGGGCTGGGGGGGTGAGGGATCGCGCGAACCCAGGCTTTCGCTTCGCTCCGACCTGGGCTAAAAAATCGCCGCGCCTTCAGCGCTGACTTCCGGGTCAAGCCGATGCCGGGGAATGAATTCCTGCCAAACTCTTCCCAACCCTGGCATGGGGAGTTCCATCCTCGCGGATTGGCCGCCATGCGCCCTCTTGCATTCTCCTGAGTTGCGCACGGCCGGATAAATGAACCCAACTTTCGGTTGCGTCGGTCCGCCCGGCGGTTTCAGCATAACGTTTCAAGGCGGATGGTTCCCGCATCCGAGTGGTTGTCCGCTCCTGTTCCCGCAGCGAAACGCGGCCCTTGGTGGATTCTACCCGCAGCTCCCAGCCCCTCTGAGGAATCTGTTTTTTTCGAGGAGGCACGGCTACGAGGAGCCTGCCGGGTGGATAGCAGGTGGAGCGTCTCGAAAACTACGCCTGGATTTTGAAACGCGCGCTTGCGGCGCGCCTTTTTCCCATCCCTCTCAGGCCAGGGAAACTCCCCGGCGAAGGTTTGTGATTGCGAAGGCCAGGTTCCAATGGTCAGGCGCCGGTTGCTGCTAGTCCTGGATGATGAAAAGGCCGCGTGCGATCAGTTAATGACGCATTTGGCGCGATTCCGGGATTGGTGCGATGTCGAGGTGTTTCACGAGTGGCTCGAAGCCCAGCCCGTGGTCCTCGAGCGCGCGCCAGACCTGCTTTTGCTCGATCCGCGCCTGCCCGATTGCGATGGACTCGATCTTATCCGGATGTTCGTGATCGAGCATCCCGAGGCGGCCGTGGTCATCCTGCTCCCGCACGGGCTGGAAAACCTCGGGCAGGAGGCGCTCGAAAGCGGCGCGGTGGGGATTCTGACCAAGCCGTATCAAGCCTCGCAGGTGGATGAAATCGTCTCGCGCAGCCTGGGCATCCGCTATGGGCTGGGGGGGAATGTTGATGGAATTTCGCTTTCGGACCTGGTGCAGCTGATTCACGCGAAAAAGTGGGACCGCACCGTGCTGGTGCACAGCGGCGATGGCAAAGTCGGGCGGATCCACTTCCTCAAGGGCGAAGTTCTGCATGTGGAAGCCGACGAGGCCAAGGGCATCGAGGCATTTAACGAGATTCTTCAGTGGCCCCAGGGGCGGTTTGAAATCCGCACGGGATGCTATACCGCGACGCGGAGCGTTCGGATTCCCACGATGCAGTTGCTTCTCGACGGGCTTCGCCAGCACGACGAAAGCGGCAAAATGCAGGAGGCGGAGGAAAGCCTGCTCGGAAGCGATGAACAGATCGGGGCCATGTTCGACTCGATTCTTGTCGGCGCCGAAGGGGAGGAAGCCATCGAGAATCTGGCGCAAGATGTGGCGGATGAATCCGGGGAAGAAGAACCCCAGCCCGCCAAAGGGCCTGCTTCCGCGCCTGGCGGAGCGTCAGGGGGACCCGCGGGCGCAGGCGGAACCGGCACGCTGCCCATTTCGGCCATAGGCGAGGCGCTAATGCGGATTTTGGCCGAATTGCGCGCGCGGTGGGGCATCGCGGATTGGTGCGCCATCGTGGATGAACGGGGATTTGTGCTGGCCGGGGACCTTGCCAGCCCGGTGGCGGACCGTTTTTGGAGCCTTTTATTTGGCGCCACGGCCGCTTTTTTTGACGACTCCGCCGCCCAGCACGGGCGGGGGCTTTTCCGCCAAGCTGTACTTTCTGGCTCCCGGGGTGCGTTGGTTGTCTTGACGATCCCCCGCACCTCGTGCTTTCTTGTCGCCACGATCAAGCCCGAGGCCCGTCTTGGCCTTGCCTTGACCGGCCTTGAAGCGTCTCTGGACCGCTTAAGTCACGCCCTCCAGGAATTTTTGTCATGAGCATTATTCGGCTAGAAGACCGGCAAATCCATTCCAAAATTGTGTATTATGGACCGGGCCTCTCCGGAAAAACAAAGAACCTGGAATGGATTTATAATCATATCAATCCTAAGTGGCGAGGAAAGATGCTTTCGGTCGCCACGGAGACCGAACGCACGCTCTTTTTCGACTTTCTTCCGCTTTCGCTCTCGCTTGCCTACAATTTCCGCTCGATTTTCCAGTTCTACACGGTTCCGGGGCAGTCTTTTTACAACGCCACGCGGCGGGCCGTGCTCGAAAACGTCGATGGGGTTGTTTTTGTGGCGGATTCGCAGGAGGAGCGCCTGGACGCCAATATCGACAGTTTCTTCAACCTCGAGGAAAACCTCAATTCCTACGGCCTGACGCTGCGCAGCATTCCCATCGTCATGCAATACAACAAACGCGACCTTCCCACAGCGCTGCCGATCGAAACGCTCCAGCTCGAGATCAACACTATGGGATTTCCGGAGCTGGAGGGGGTGGCCATCACGGGGCAGGGAGTGCTTGAAACGATGAAAATGATCGTTTCTCACGTTCACCGCCGCGCCAAGGAGACCCTTTTTGGCGAAACCGCCTGAAAAGCCGTCCGCCTGAGGCGGGCCGGTTTATATCTTTTCGTTTTGCAATTTTCCTGTCATAGGCGCCGCATCCTTTGCCGCATTTCTCCATGACCCCACAGCCCTCTCAAAAAAACGATTCCTCCCTCCTGCGTTTCGATTCGCAGCGCGTTACCGCGATTATCGAATGCCTGGACGTCATGCGCCGCCTGATCGGGCGCGTGCTGGGGCATGGCGTGAGGCCAGAGGATTTTATTCAGGAACTCCTGATCGAGGTCCGGGACCTGATCGAGGAACTTTCGTTCCGAAATCCGCAAAATCCCCCGACGGCGCGCCTCATCGGACGGATTCCCCCGATGCGCCGGCAGGTGTATTCCACGCCGCCTCCCATTCACTCCGTCGCGGGTGAACCGCTGAAGGACATGCAGAAAATTTTCCTGGGAGACTTGGTGATTTATCTCGACAGGGCGTGTCAACTTCTCGGTTCTCGAAATCCCAATGCGCTTCCCCTCGAAGGCACGCGCGATTTCATGAACGGCCTCATGATGGGGATGATCATCCTTCTGACGGATTTTCTCGATGAGGACCTTTACGAGCCGTATGACCTGACGGAACTGGTGGCGGCTTTGTCGAATTCGCTTCCCGAGGAAGTGGCGCCCGAGCCGCCGCCGCCGGATGTTTTGCCCGCAGAGCCTTCCGCGGCGGAAAAACTGCCCGAAGCGCCGCCCCTTGCCGCGCCAGCCGAATCCGCCACGCAAGAGCCGGCCTCCATCAAGGCCGCCATCGCTCAGGCCCTGCGATCCGATGGCGAGGGCTGGGCCATCGACAGCCAGGGGATTCTCCACACCCCCGAGGAAGCCGCCAGCGATTCCGGCCGCCTCATGCACGCTCTTGCCGAAAGCGAAGTTCCGGACAGCGCGTGGTCGGAGCTGTTCGACAGCGGCGGCGAGGAAACGCCTGCCGCGCCGGGCGAGGACGTTGCCGCCGCGCCAGATTCGCACAGCCAGGAGCTAGATGATATTCACAGCCAGGAAGTCCGGCGCCTTTTCACCTCGATTGCGCGCCAGTTCTGCCAGCCTTTCCCCTCGCTTCTTTCCAATTTGCAAACCAAAGACCTCGCGCCAGAGCATCTGGAGGGGCTGTTTGGAATCGTTCTGAATATGCATAACTCCGCCCAGCAATTCGGATACGAGGAATTGCGCCAGGCGATGCTTCCCATGCGCCGCGTCCTCGAGCATTCGCAGTGCGATCCCGAGCGCCTCAGCGCCAAGGACCAGTTGCAGATATTGGCGGAATACGATCATTTGTGCGTCTCGTTTCCGGATGTATTCGAGCCGATTGCGCGCCAGGAGCGCGGGCAGCGCCTCAAGGAATCCATCATCATTATGGAAGAACTTCGGGCGATCAAGGGACTGGGCAACCGCCGGATCACGCGCCTGTTTGCCGCTGGCATTTCGGATTTGCGTTCGTTCTGCAACGCGCGCCTGGAGGATTTCGCCGCCGTCTCGTCGATCGACCGCGATTTGGGCGAGCGCATCCTTATGGCATTCAAGCCTTATGAAGTTCTCGTCGCTCCCTATCTGGGCGAAGAACTGGCGCTGAAATTCCGCGAGGAACAGCGCCTGCACTTGCGCCAGGAAATCGCCCATCTGCGCCAGGTCAATTACCACTACCTGGCGGAATCGAAAAAGCCGCGTTTTCGCGAGCGGCGCCAGCATTTGCGCGAACTCCACCGCGCGCGCGAACTTGCCATGGGACGCATCCGATGCACACTCGCCGTTCTTGACGAGTTCGAACTGATCGAGTCAATGCGGCGCATCCGGTATGAAAAGCGCCTGGAAATAATGGAAAATCATTTGCGCGCCTCGGGATTGGAGCCGCTTCCCTTTGCGCCGCCCCCCTCCCCGCCGCCCGGGGAATCCGAAGGCCTTGCTTTTGATAACAGTGAATCCACAAAGCAGGCCGCAAATCCCGCGGAAGCCAACCCAGGCGCTCCTTCCCCCTCGCAAGGAGAAGCATCCGGATAGCATTTTCTTCCTCTCCAGGCACGCGCTCGCAAACCTGGACAAGCCTCCGGCCCCGAGCCGGACTCCAGTACTGCAGCACCGGCGCGTCCGCCGGATCCGCTCAAACCCCGCCGCTTTTTTGCCCGCCAATCTCTGGCCGGCTTCTCTCCAAATCCGCTCCAGGAGATCACGATATGGTCAAGGGCCTTATCATCGCCGCAGGCTACGGAACCCGCTTTCTCCCCGCCACGAAGACTGTTCCCAAGGAATTGTTTCCGCTCGGGACCAAGCCGTCCATTCTCTTCATCGTTGAAGAAATGGTTCAGGCCGGAATCAACGAAATCGTAATGATCACCAGCCGCCGCAAAAAGGCGCTGGAGGATTTCTTTGACCGCGAGATGGAACTCGAAGGGGAATTTCAGAAGGCCGGAGACACAAAGAAACTGGCGAAACTTTCCACGCCGAAATGCTCGATCGCTTTTGTGCGCCAGGAAGAAATGCGCGGCACGGGACACGCCATGCTTACAGCGGCGCCGTTCCTTGGCGACAGCCCCTTTGTCATGGCGTTTCCGGACGACATTTTCCTCGGCGAACCGTCGCTTTCGCGCCAGTTGATCGACGTCTATAACCGGACCAAGTGCACGGTGCTGGCGCTTTTCGAGGAAACCGGCGATGTTTCGCGCTATGGCGTGGCCGAGGTGCGCCGCGAGGGCGAAATCCTCCGCGTTTTGCGCGAAATCGAAAAACCCGCCCCCGGCACTGAGCCGAGCAAACTCACTTCTTACGGGCGCTTCCTCTTCACGCCCGACATTTTCCCGCATCTGCGCGCCAAATTTGAGCAATTCCAGGGCAAGGAATTCTATCACGTCGAGGGAATCAACGCCTTGGCCGCCGAAGGCCGCGTGGTGGGCCATATTTACACCAATCCGCGCCTCGATACGGGTGAACCGCTCGGATATGTTCAGGCAATGGTGGATTATGCCTTGTTGCAGCCCGAGTGGCGCGCCCAGATGCTGGCGTTTTTGCAGAAAAGGCTCAGCGAATCCGCCTGACGCGCGCGCGATTCGCCGTTCGCCCCGGCACTAACAGCCTATTCCACCAGGAACCGGCAGCGGGCCTCGCTCCAGTCGGCTTGGCGCGTGAAATTGGCAAGGTCTTCATGCAGCGCGCCCACGTCGCGCGTGGACACAAACCCCTCCGGTCCCCAGAACTCGGTGTTCACGCCGTCGCGAAATAACGGCAGCGGCGTGCGAGTGGCAATTGCCACAACTTCTTCGATTCCAGGCGGCCCCTCGGCGTGGAATTTCACCTTCCACGATTCGGGGGGGATCAAAAACACTCTGCCACCCGGCACGTGGTTGTCCGGGCTTTCCGGGCGCGGGAAAAAGACGCGCACCCGCCCTGTGGTGCCAAAATTGAGCAGAGTCAAATAGCAGGTTTCCTCGGACCAGAAAGCAAACCGGATGAGATCGCCCATGCGGAGCGTCACCGAGGCCACCGCGCTGGATTGAAGTTGCGCGCTCAGATCTTTGAGGCTGGGAAGCGGCCCGTCTGGCGATACGAGATGGAGCGCGATGCGGAACCCGGGCGGGCGGGCGGACAGCGCGGCGAGCATCTCGCTCAGCGCGCGAACCTCCGGCTGCATCCTCGCCGCCGGAAGCGCTTTCAGGCGTTGCGCCGTGGTGATTTCCGCCGAGCCTCGCGGACGCCGCCCGCGCCCGGAACCAACGCGCTCGGTTTCCGGCGGCGCGGGAACGAATCCCGCTCCTGCCCCCGGCTGCGCCCCCCCCAGTCCTCCCTGTCCTCCCTGCGCCGCAACGATAACTGACGGCTTGCGCCGGCTGATCCATACAAACATCAAACTGGCAAAAAGCGACACGCAGGCCAAAAGCCCGACGAGGATTATTGGCCAATTGCGCGATTCTGCCCAGAATCCCGCACGCCCCGGCGTGGCGGATGCCGCGTCCGCCTCGGCGCTGGCGGCTGTTGCCGGCGCGCCCGCTCCCGAGGCCGCACCGGCTCCGCTGGCGGGGGCCGACTGGGCGAAGGCAGCCTGGAAAGCCGCCTGCTGGCGCGCCCAACCATTGGCTTCGCCATTTGGGCCGGCCGGAGACAGGCTCATCAGCCCCATGGCGCCGCGTTCCACAACCGGGAAGAAGATGAACTGTCCATTTTCGTGTCCGGTGCCTGGGATCATGCCCATGTCCGGCTCCTGTTCGGAATTGGCCTTCACGGGTTCGCGCAGCGCCGCATACACGTCGGCCAAGGAAAATGGCCGCCCCAGGCTGGCTTTTTCCTCCAGAGTTTTTCGCAGATAGTAGTTGAACACAGAATGGCGGTTGTCGGGCGAACCGCCGTCCGCCACGGCGTGAAGATTGCCCGCCGTCAGACCCTGGCGGCTCTTGTTCATCAGGTTGTCCATCGTCGGGTTCAGGCCGCGCTCCATAAGCAGCGACCCGCCAAAGCAGGAATCCGTGACGACCAGCACCTTGCGCGCGCGCAGCGACTTGCACCAATCTTTCACTGTGGAATTGGGCAATCCGTCCAGCGGAGATTCCGATTCATGGTAATACCACTGCCCCATCTGCTTGCTGGGATCGAAGTATCCATGACCCGAAAATGCGATGAGAACCGTGTCTTGCTCGCCCGCCATGCTGAAAAGAGCGTCAAACTGGTTGAGAATTTCCTTTCGCGATGCACGGCGGTCGTAGAGCTCGATCACATTCGCGCGGTCGTAGCCGAATTTGCCGATCAAAAGGTCGCGAAATGCTTCAAGGTCGCTTCTGCACGAATGCAAATCGGGAAAGATGTTGTCGTGAAGGTAGTCGTCGATCCCGATCATAAACAGCCATTGGCGCTGGAACGGATTCTTGAAGAGCACGGGCGCGGCGGCGCCGGAAGGAACAGCGGCGGAAGGAGCGGCAGCGCTGGACGGGCGGCCCGAGGCTCCTGCCTGATCTGGCGCCTGGCTTGTTCCGATGGCCACGTTTCTGTCTTGTGGTTCGCCTGCATTGGGGGATGGCTGGGCGGGGGCTGGCGGCCCCGCCAATACCGCCAGCGCCGCTCAGGCCATTGGCAAGCGCCAGCCC
>CAYUNT010000094.1:0-17257 GCA_964446285.1 uncultured Candidatus Sumerlaeota bacterium
CTTTTGCTCCTTCAGAGCAAATTCAGGGAACAGAATTACGGGAAATTGGTATTACACCACTAAATGTGGCGCATTGGATGAGTCAGCTGAGCTTTTTGGGCGGGTTGTCTCGCGGATCAAGATCCAAGGACTATCTATCACCATCTGTATTACTGTACAGCGCCTTTGGTGATTTTCATGAACACGTCTTCGAGGTCGATTTCGTGTTCTTTGACCTCGAGGATTTTTACGCCCGCGCCAAATAATTTTTCGTTGAGGAAGGTCCAGTCCTCGACCTGCAACGGCAGCAAAATGTCAAACGACGCGCCGTCGCGTTCGACCGAGGCAATCGTCTCGGGTGGCGGCGCATTCACAAGCGCCAGCAAGACTTCCTCGGCGCGGTCGGCCGTCTCGGGCTTGACGCGAATTTCCACATGGCGTCCGCCTTGCAGTTGATTGGTGATCTCCTGCACGTCGCCCGCGTAAAGCAAATTCCCCTGCTCGACGATCCCGATCGTGTTCACGAAATCCGCCAGTTCCGTCAAAATGTGAGACGAAATCAGAATCGTCTTTCCCATGCGGCGGAGTTCCTTGAGCAGTTCGCGCAACTCGATGCGGGCGCGCGGATCGAGGCCCGAAGCGGGTTCATCGAGCAAGAGCGCCTGGGGATCGTGAACGAGCGTTTTCGCAAGGCACAGACGCTGTTTCATGCCGCGCGAAAGGGCTTCGACATAATCCTCGCGCTTATGCGCCAGGTCGGTCAGTTCGAGCACGTCGTCGATGATCTTTTTGCGTTTGCTGCGGTCGATCTTATAGGCCGCCGCGAAAAAATCCAGATATTCCCAGACCTTCATGTCGTCATAGACGCCAAAAAAGTCCGGCATGTAGCCGATGATGCGTTTCACGTCGTCGGGCTGCGTGAGGACGTTGTAACCGCCGATGAGCGCGAACCCCTGCGTGGGCTTGAGCAGGGTGGCGAGTATTTTGATTGTGGTCGTTTTTCCCGCGCCATTGGGGCCGATGAACCCGAAAATATCGCCCTGGCTGATGTGCAAATTGAGATTATTGACGGCCACGAGGTCCTTATAGACTTTGGTAACGCCTCGGACTTCGATCATGCTTTGCGCCTCCCGATCGCGAGAAGGGTTCGCGCGCCGCCCGGTTGTGCGGGCGCCCGATCAACAGACTCAAATCCAAACGATACGTTGCGGGCGGCGGGTTTGCACGGGGATTTTTTGCGGCGCCCGATAGCGCGCCCGATGATGTATTCTGCGGCGCAACCGCCTGCGCTTTGCCCCCGCCTGGCTGGAGGCAGTCCCGCAATGGCCCGCCCCCCGCAGCCCGTTTCTTCAATTCAGACCACGCGCCAGCGAAATCGTTGACCTGCGTCCGCAAATTCAAAACATTCTTTGTCAAAAAGACCAAGCAGTCTATCGCGCCAGGAGGCAAATCCCGCTTCGTTCGGCCAGCGCGACAACCTCCCCGCGGTCAAAGAGCAGCGAACGGCGCGCCTCCAGGCAAAAGGCCGCTGCCTTGACTTTGATTAGGTTTTCCACCGTCATTCGCCCCGCCACCGGCACGTCAAACCGCATGTCCTGACGCGGACGGCTCACTTTGACGAACACAACTCCTTCGCCGGCGAGTTCTCCCGCGCGCAGGATGAGTTTGTCCGTGCCTTCGAGCGCCTCGACGGCCACGACAATCTGATTCTTCACCGCAATGGTCTGGCCGATGTCCAGCCGGGCGATTTCGCGCGCCAGCGGATAGGCAAACTCGATGTCGCGTTCGATTTCGGACGTTGGCGGGCACTTGAGCGTCAACAGCCCCGGCTCCGGCATGCATTGGCGCAAAAACAACGTGCTGTCGAGAACTGTGAACCCCTCGCCCTCCAGTTCCGCAATCACGGCTTCGAGGAGCGAATTGGCCGTTTTCGTCGAAAGTTTCGCCAGCAGTTTGAGCACGCGCGGATCGAAACTGATCTGCTTGAGAAGCAGCTGATGCGGAACACGCCCCGCGAGCACCAGATGCTCCACCTGGCATTCGCGCGCCAGTTTAATCAGTTTCGATAACTCGGTCAGTTTCAGTTCAAAATGGCGCTCGGCCAGCGGAACGATTTTTTCCGACGCCAGGCCCCGAACCGAAAAAACCACGACGTCAACCCCTGCGGCGCGGGCACCCTGGGCGATCAGAACAGGGAAATCACCCTCTCCTGCCACGATTCCGATTCTCCGCGGCAACGGGACGGATTTGCCCGCGGAGAAAGGATCGGCGGCGGCAGGGGCTTGGTCGTTCATGAGGGAAGATTCCATCGCGTAGGGTGCTTACTTGGCCGCAAAAGCGAAATGGATTTCCGCTTCGCTCACCAATTGGCCATCCACAAGGCAGCGCGCCTTCACCGTGCCCATACGCGAGCGAAGATTCGTCACCTCACACTCGATGCGCAGTTGGTCTCCTGGAACGACAGGGCGGCGGAACTTCGCGTTGTCTATGCCCATGAGCAAAGCGATTTTCCCCCGATGCTGGGGCTTGGCCAGCAGCCAGACCGCGCCTGTTTGCGCCATAGCCTCGAGCTGCAGCACGCCGGGCATTACCATTTGACCCGGGAAATGCCCCTGGAAAAACGCCTCATTGGCCGTGAGGTTCTTGATCCCGACAATCGAGTTTTCCTGGAGGTCGAGAATCCGATCCACCAGCAGGAAAGGATAGCGGTGCGGAATAATGGATGCAATTTGTTCAATAGAGAGAGGAGCGGTTATTGCGGCGGCGGGTGAATCCATGAAATGTGCTGTCCCTTTCGCAAGAAATCAAGAAAAGCAAGATGAGCCGCGTGTCCGGCCCGATTGGCAGAAAAATGCCCGCGCGGCGCTCCGCCTGCAAGAACAAGATCGCCCAAGAGGTCGATTATCTTGTGGCGGATGCATTCCTCGGGAAACCGCAAGGGCGGATTGAGATAGCGGTCGCGCCCAACAACAACGGCAATTCGCGGGTCTCCCCCGCGGATCAGTCCGCGCGCGCGCAGCTTCTCAATATCCGCCTCGAGCACAAACGTGCGCGCCGGAGCAATTTCGCGCACGAAAGAGCAGGAATCAAGCATATAGACGTAACCCTGGGTTCCGAGGGCTGTTTCGGGGAAGTCGATATAGTAAGAAAGCGTCAGCGCCTCCACACCCGGAAGCGCTGTGATTTCGGCGTCGCGATGCCGGAATGCCACCGGCTCGCGAACCGTCCAGGCGGGGGCGGGCAAAGCGGCGGAGTCTTGTTCTTCGAGGCCGATTCGCTCGAAAGCCTCCGCGTAGGGAGCCGCGCTGCCGTCCAAAATAGGCAACTCCGAGGCGCTGAGCACGATTTCGAGGTTGCTGAGGCCAAACGCCGCGCATGAGGCGAGCAAATGCTCGGGCGTCTCGACCGTCCAGCCCGCTGCCGGGTGGCGAAGCACTGTGCGCTGGATGCTGGCTTCCGGCGCGACAGCGCTTATTTCCGCCCGCAAAGTGGCCGCCTCATCCTTTCCAGCGCTGTAAACTCCAGTGGCATGGGCATCTTGCCCATGATCTCCGGTGGCTTGGACGTCTCGTCCAAGGTTTCTTCTGGTGGCTTGGACGTCTCGTCCAAGATTCTCTTCCGTATTTCTTGATTCTTCCTTTGAGGAATTCGCGCCTTTTTCCAAATCCGCGCGCCGAAAACGAATCCCAAATCCAGGCGGGGCGGGGCGGCAAACCACGCGAATGGGGCGTCCGCTATGAACGCCGATTCCCTCAAAGACTGCTTCGGAAGCCAGGGTTCTCTGTTTGAAATCGAGAGGGATCATTTTGAATGGCCAAGGAAGATGTGCCACGCGCGCGCGCGACAGAAATTAGGGCAATGAAGGAAATCAGGGAAGCAGGGGCAGAGAATCAAGAGGCGCCGAAGCGTTCCCCGCCCGCCGGCGATGGGAAGAAGAAGAGGACGAAGAAGGCGAAGTGGAACCGTCCGCCTCGGCGGGAGAAGCGGAAGAAGAACGCGGCGAATTGCCAGATGCCTGAAAATCATCCAGTTCCGGAAGCCCTCGGCGGTCGATTTCCGCGAGAATCCGATCCGTCAAGTTGGTGGAGTCTGTTCCAAAAAGGACCGTTTCGCCGCGCAAAATGAGGTCGAATCCCTCGCGGCGGCCCACTTCATCGACCACGCGCAAAATCCCCTCCATGATGGGGGCGAGCAGCGTGTTTTCCGAACGCTTGAGCAGACGGTCGGCGCGATACTGGAGGTCGTCGATTTCGCCACGCAAATCCGCGATGCGCTTTCGGCGGGTTTCCTTCTCGGCGTCGGTGAGGACGCTGCTTTGGCGATCGAGCGACTCGCGCAGGCGACGATATTCGGCGGTCTTGCGTTCGATTTCGCGCCGCTGCACCTCGAATTCATCCTCGATGCGCCCGATATGCTCGCGAACCGCGCGCGATTCCTGGATAATGGCGTCGATGTCCACAAACCCAATCCGCTGCGGGCGGGTTGAGGAGGGCGAAGGCGCCGCACTGGTTTTTGTGGAAGAAGTCGCTAAAGTGGATGCGGAAACGGAAGCACTTGCGGCAGGCGCGGCTGGGCGGCCACTTCCCGAATTGATCTCAGCCGCAAGCGACAAGTTCACAGATAAAGCCAAAACTATCGCCAGCGGCCCAGGCCCCCACCCATTCCCAAAACCGCGCGCAAAGCGTTGCTGGCTTAGTCTTTTGGGAATTGATGATATAGAAAGCAGCTTTTTCATAATTGCACTATGATACAATTCAAAAATACGTTTTTCTGCGCAAGAAAGCCAAAACCCGTAAAAATACCCAAAAACTTGATTCACACCCTCCGAACGCGCCGCAAAAGTTCGCGCCGCCCATCCTTGTTGAGATTTGCGGCTCAAAAGTCAATCCCCTCGCTAGGCCTCCGCGCTTTCTTGGCGCAATCCGCAGACGCCACGGTGTCATCGACAGAGGTCATCCATCCCTCTGCGGCTTGACCTTTCGCGCCGGGAGGGAGTAATTATTATGGAATTGAAAGAGAGGGCGTGGCGGCCCGGAGCTTGCGCCTGCGCCGCATGGCGGATTTTTCAGCCACGCCTTATTCGGTGGATCGCGGATAGCCAACAATGCCCCAGCCTTCCATCGCCGCGTATTTGACCGGCACCAGCGAAACGGAACGCGTTCACGCGGAGCATGTGCGCGAGCAGGCGGCGCGGTTTTTCCGTCTGGCGGACTATATTCACGGCCTCCCAGACTCCGCGCTGCCCTTGCTGGAGGCGGCGGCGCTCTTGCACGACATCGCCTTTGACGAGGACCCGCGAACGCATGAAATCCGCGGGCGCGAGCGTTTGCTCCGCGAGGGATTGGAAGGTTACGGCGGACAGAAAATCCTCATGATCGGCTGTCTGATGGCTTTCCACCGCCGCTGCGTGCGTCCGCTCAAGGATCCCGTTTTCGTCTCGCTCACGCCCGAAAACCAGCGCGCGACGCTGAAACTGGCCGCGCTCCTGCGCGTCGCCGAGGGTCTCGACCACACGCGCACCCAAACCGTTTCGATTCGCGCCCTCACGGAAACGGCGCGCGGGCTGGTCTTGCTTGTGGAGGGCGTTTCCGGCGCGCCGTCGCAGGTCAATATCGCCCGCGCAAACGAAAAGGCCGGCCTGTGGCGAACGGTATTTCCCATTCCGTTGCGCATAAGCGAATCTTTGGAGCGCAAGCGCCCGCATCCTTACATTTCGGCCAAAAGCGGGATGCGCGAGGCGGGTGCGCGCGTCATGCTCTTTTTTCTGCGGGCCATGCTGCGCCAGGAGGCGAACGTCCGCGCCCGCGGCGGCGCCGAATCCATCCACGACATGCGGGTGGCCACGCGCCGTATCCGCGCGGCCATGAGGGTATTTCGCTCGGGATTCGCCCGCGAGGCGCTCGCCGGGCATCTCGACAACCTGCGATGGATCGCGGCGGCGCTTGGGCGCGTGCGCGATGAAGATGTGTTTCTCGAATGGCTCCGCAGTTGCCGCATCGACGCCCCGCCCTCGCAGCGTGCAGTCCTCAACCGCCTGGCGCGGCATCACTCCGAGGAACGCAAGCGCCACTTCGCGGCCCTGCTCAAGGCGCTTGATTCCACGCGCTATGCGAAATTCGCGCGGGATTTCGAGCAGTTTCTCCGCGAATCCGCGCCGCCTTCGCCCGAGGCCGGTCCTCGCGTGGCCCGGGCGGCGCCCAAGGTCATCCGCCGCGAGTGGAAACGTTTGCTCGCCTTCCAGGACGCGCTCGGCCCCAAGCCGTCCATCGACCAGTTGCACCGCCTGCGCATCCAGGGCAAACGCGTCCGATACACGATGGAATTTTTCGCAGGCGCGTATAAGGATTGCTTCCGCGCCACAATCAAACTTCTCGTTCGCGCTCAGGACACATTGGGGGCGTTGCACGATCTGGATGTGTTTGCCGCGCGGATTAAGGAATTTGCGGATTCTCCGCCGGGCGCAACGGCCAAATCGCGCCAGGCCGCAAGCCGCGCCTGCATTCTCTTTACAAAGACTTGGCTGGACAGGCAAAAGGCCCTCCGCGAAGATTTTCAGATGCTATGGAGGCGCATCGCCAGCGCCCGGCATCGCGGAAAGGTCAAAGAGATTCTCCAGGCAATCCGCCCGCACCATATATAAGAGTTGCCGCCCCGAATCTGTCATTGCGTGCGCCGCAATCCCTCCTCCTCTTTCTCCAGGCGATTGCCTCGCGCGCAACTCGCGGCGCCGCAAACAAGCGCGCGAGCGCCCGGCTCGGATTCGAACAGCGAAATCAGCATGGATGTAATGAAACTCGCGGCAATTGATGTTGGCACGAACTCGATTCATGCCATCATTGTCCTGGTAAAGCCCGACGGCAGTTTCGAGACGCTCGACCGCTGCAAGGAAATGGTCCGCCTTGGCGAGGGGCAGACCGAGGTGTATGGCCTCACCAGCCGGGCCATCCGCGACGGCATCCAGGCGCTCGTGCGAATCAAGCATTTGTGCGAGCATTACGGCGTGGAAAGCATCGTCGCCGCGGCCACAAGCGCCATTCGCGAGGCGGTCAACGGCGCGCAATTCCTCGATTTGGCAAAAAAACACGCGGGCCTCCTCATCCGCCCCATCACCGGGCAGGAAGAAGCGCGCCTGGTGCACCTCGCCGTAAGCGATAGTCTGGATTTATCCGGCCAGCGCGCGCTCATAATAGACATTGGCGGAGGATCGGTCGAATTCATAGTCGGTTCGCAGCGCGATCTTTATTACGCGGAAAGCATCAAATGCGGCGTGTTGCGCCTGCGCGACGCTTTTGCGCCCGAAATGCCCGCCGCGCGCAAATCCATCGCCGCCATGCGGGAATTCATTTTGCAATCCATTGGCCACGCCCTTCGCCAAGCCCGCGACGCCGGATTCGAGACGGTCGTGGGCACGTCGGGAACCATTGCCGCGCTGGCGCAATTGGCGGCTCAGGCCGCGCCCGGTCCGCCGCGCCAGCCCAGCGGCCCCCTGATCGTTTCCCGATCCCAGATTCAAAAACTCCAGACCCAACTGATCGCCATGACCCGCGACGATTTGCGCCGCCTCGACGGCCTTCCCACCGGGCGAGTCGATACGATTGTCCCTGGCGTTGTTTTGCTAAATACAATTCTGGAGCAAATCGACGCCACACGGTTGACCCTTTCCGAAAGCGCGCTGCGCGAGGGACTGATTCTCGACTATCTGGAGCAGCATCGCCCGGACTTGCGGGCGCGCCTGAGCGTTCCGAATCCCCGGCGCCGCAGCGTTCTGGCGCTGGCCGAGCGCTGCCATTGGACACAGGGCCACAGCCGCCAGGTCGCCAGCCTTGCCCTCAGCCTCTTTGACCAGTTGCAGCCGCTTCACAAACTCGACGCCACCGCGCGCGAATTGCTCCAATATGCCGCCTGGATTCACGACATCGGCTATCTCATCAATCCCAAGGGCCACCACAAGCATTCGCACTACTTGATTCTGAACGGCGGGCTGGCGGGATTCGACCCCGCTGAGATTCAAATTCTGGCCTCGCTGGCGCGTTATCATCGCGGCAGAGTTCCCAACATGGACGATCCTGAGCTGATTGGCCTTTCCAAGCGTGCGCGCCGCGTGGTGGATATTCTGGCGGGAATCCTTCGCGTCGCCGATGGATTCGACCGCACGCATTACAGCCTGGTTCATCGGCTGGATTGCGCGCTGAACGGCGCGATAATCGACATCTCCGCCCACGCCCACGGCGACGCGGAACAGGAACTCTGGTTCGCGGAGAAAAAGTCCGATCTCCTTGCGGCCGTTCTAAACCGCAAAATCCGCATTCGCATGAAGCGGCCAGAGCCAAATCCCGGATTCGACAGGGCCTTTGCGCCCGCTCCGGCCAAGGAGGACAACTCCAATGCCCGGCCTGTATGAACTCCATCCCTTTCCCGGCAAATTGATCGTCGTGGAAGGCATCGACGGCTCGGGGAAATCCACCCAGGCGCAGTTGCTGTCCAAATACCTGATCTCGCGCGGGGTTCCGGTGTTTTTTACCGAGTGGAATTCTTCGGCGCTCGTGAAGTCTGCCACCAAAGCGGGCAAGAAAAAAGGCCGCCTCACCCCCACTACTTTCAGCCTGCTGCACGCGACGGATTTTGCCGACCGCCTCAATTTCCACATTCTGCCGCCGCTCAAGGCCGGAATGGTTGTCATTGCCGACCGGTTTGTTTATACGGCTTTCGCACGCGACACAGCACGGGGCGTCGATCCCCAATGGGTGCGCAATGTCTATAACTTCGCGTGGAAACCCGATCTGGCGTTTTATTTCCGCGTGCCCGTTCGCGTCGCGCTCTCGCGCCTGACCAGCGCGCGAGCCAAAATCAAATACTACGAAGCCGGACTCGATGTTGGCCTGAGCCGCGATCCCGAAGAGTCGTTTCTGCTTTTTCAGCAGCGCGTGATCGACCGTTATGATGAAATGGCCGAGGAGTTTGGGATGTCGGTTCTCGATGCGCGCGATCCCATCCCACGCCTGCAAAAGCAAATGCGAATTCTTGTGGAACGCCAGTTGAAAGAGTATCTGGACAATTATCCCCGGACGGCTTCGATGGAAGAATCGCTGGATGATGGAGGCGCCCATGACGAGGCAAATTGAATTCTTCGGCCCGGGCCTTCCCTATCTCGAGATGGGCGAAATGCCCGGAAAACTTATTATTATCGAGGGCAGTGATGGCGTGGGGCGTTCCACCCAGATTCGCCCCTTGCGCGAGTGGATTGAACTTCAGGGATTCGGCGTGGTGGAAACCGGATGGACGCGTTCGCTGCTTGTCGGCCAGACCATCCAGGCGGCCAAGGCGGGCCACGGCATGAATCTCATTACTTTCAATCTGCTATACGCAACCGACTTGGCCGACCGCCTCGAGCACGAGGTCATTCCCGCCCTGCGCGCGGGATTTGTCGTGCTGGCCGACCGCTACATCTATACGGCCATTGCGCGCGCACGCGCACGAAACGCGCCCGAAAAGTGGATTCGCGATCTTTTTGGATTCGCCGTGAAGCCTGATCTTGTGGCATATCTGAAGGCGGACGTAAAAACGCTTACGAGGCGAAAATTGCTCTCGTCCGGTCTTGATTACTGGGAGGCGGGGCAGGATTTCTTCCCCGGCCTCGATCCCTACGACAGCTTTCAAAAATATCAGGCGCGCATCCTGCGCGAATACGACCGCCTGCAAAAGGAATTCGGATTCGAGGTGGTGGACGCGCGTCGGCCGGTCGATGCGGTCCAGGAGGAACTGCGGAAGATTGTGGCGCGCCTCCTCAACATCGAATGGCCCCCGCCGCCCCTGCGCCCTGCAACGGAATCCTGAGAGCGCCCCGCTCCTCTTCGCCTGCGTTCCCGGCTCCGGCGCCGCACTTGGCGAAAGGACAGCCCATAGCATGGCCCGAAAAGCCTTCACGCTGATCGAATTACTTATCGTCGTCGCCATCATCGCGATCCTGGCAGCTATCGCGATTCCGAACTTCCTCGAAGCGCAAACGCGAAGCAAGGTATCGCGGGTGAAAAACGATCTGAGAACGCTGAAAGTGGGTCTGGAATCCTACCGGGTCGATAACAACAACTATCCTTGGCATATTCCCGGCCTAGTGGATTCGGAAGGCCCCGAGCTGGGGAGAATAACAACCCCCATCGCTTATCTTACGTCACTTCCCACCGATCCATTTCGGCTGGGCGTGGAATGGAATGGGCAGAACCTGCCGGGCTGGTATGACTACACACGTTTTATCCAATACGAAACCGCGCCGGGAGATTTATACACAAAGTTCTGGAATTGCTCGGGCGCCGAATTCCGCCAGGACCCCTCGTATTACGGCTACATGGCGTTTTCCCCAGGACCAGACAAAGAGGACGTCAGGGGTTATGTATTTGAGGACACGTTTAAATTCGTGGAGCAAACCTACGATCCAACAAATGGGACAATTTCGGGCGGAGATATCTACGGGATTGGCGGATTCCCTAACCCACAATAGGTAATCCCTATTTTTCGCTGGAGGCGCTGCAATGTCCGGCAGGACAATCCAGCATAACTCCATTTGTTCAACGTTCTGTGTGTATTTATACCATTTTCCTTTGATTCTGTTCCCAATTGCCTGTCTCGGTTTTCGCGAGAAGAGTGAAAACCGCGCCAAGCAATTTCTTGTTGGTGTCTCGGTTTCCCAGGGCGGCGCTTCGCTTGCCTTGGGCTGTATTCTTTTGCTCCTTCAGAGCAAATTCAGGAAACAGAATTACGGAAAATTGATATTATCTTCATTGGGCGATGGGCATTCCCGTGCCGCCGCCTGAAGACGCCAAGGCAAAGCAGGCCGCAGGACGCGCGGGAAGCCGTTTCGGATTTATTTTGAGATCATTGCATCGAGTTCGCGGGCAAGCGCATGGGCCTGTTCGCGGCGATGAAACGGGCGAATGCGGTCGGGAGGCGCGCCATCGAGCGGTTCGCCGCGCATCCAGCGCGAAAACAAGGCATCGAGCGCGCGCGCGGCCTCTTCTGGATTCTCGGGAGGGCAGAGCCACGCGCCAGGCATTCCTTCGAGCAATTCGCGGCATGCGCCCTGCGGCGCCAGGCACCAGATGGGGCGCCCGCTCGCCAGATACTCAAAAACCTTTTGTGTCACCATGATTTCGCTGCCTGGGCCGTGCTCGATCACAAGTGCCAGCACATGCGCGCGGCGTTGCAGGCGCAAAATTTCATGGAAGGGCACAAATGGCGCGGCTTCGACATTCTCTTGAATTTGCAGCGCGCGCGCGAGTTCGGCCCATCGCGCATCGAGCGCACAGTGCAGGCGCAGGCGCGCGCGGCGGGCAAATTCAGGATTGGATTTTCGCACAATCGCCACAGCGCGAAAAAGTGTCTCTGGGGTTCGCGCGCCGAAAAATGTCCCGCCATACAAGATAACAAACGGCGCGCCGCCGCCGCCTTCCGCAGGTCCCGGCGGAGAGGCGCATGTGCTGCCAGGCACGCCATCCATCGCCGCATCTGCGATGCCAGCGGTTTCCTTGTCCGCGACAGCGAATTCAGGATCGTCGAATCCGTTGTAGATTGTAACAGCGGGCGGGCGGCGCGGGCCGCGAAGTTGCGTGAGATGGCGTGTGATGGGCGGCGAAACGGTCACGACGCGGTCCGCCGTGCGCGCCACCCAAGCCTCCAAACGGCGCTGAAAAAACGCGTGCAGGGGCGTGGATGGCCGTCCGAGGCTGGGATTTTGCGTCCAGCCATCGCGGAAATCCGCCAGCCAGGGGATTTTCGAAACGATGTGAACGTGCGCAGCGGCCACATGCGCCGAATGCGGATAGGATGTGGAATACAGAGCATCTGGCCGGCGCTGGCGCGCCAAACGCAAGCCCGCCCAGACGGCAAAAGGAATCCAGCCGGAGCGGTCATCGGGAAGAAGAAGCGTCCGGCGCAGCCATTGCATCACGCGCGCCCCAGCGCCGCCAGTGCGGAGTTCCATTTGCGCGGAGACCCCCACCGCACTTTTCGAACCGCCCTTCGCCTTTTCCGCTCCTCCCTGCATTGCGTCCGATTTCGCCTCCTGCTGGCGCGATTCGCCTTGCATCGCCGTCTTCAAAAGATATCCCAGGCGAAACGGATCCATAGACCCCGTGCGGACAATCAGCGGGCTGGCTTCGCGAATTTCGTCGAGCGGAGCGGGATCGTGGCCGCAGCGCAGCACAGGCCGCACCGTGATCACGTCGCAATTCCATCCGAATTCATGCAGATACCGGATAAACTTAACAGTGCGGCGCACGCCCACCTGCGCGGGCGGAAAATCATAAGCAAAGAGAAGAAGCCTGGGCATAAGGTGCAATCTGTGTGAATTCGCGTGCATTTAACACGCCTCGCTTCGTCAGAAGCGCAGGCGAAGCCGTCGTGATGACGGCCCTTCGCTTCGCGGCCGGGCGCAATCCCCGCCAAACCGCGCGGGGGCAATTCCTAGAAATCCAATCTCGATCGAACACGCAAAGGCGAGAGAAAATCGCGCCCGTTGGGCAATGTCTCCGCTTGCGCCTGCCGCAAAGTCGTTGCGAGCCGCGGTCGGCAGCGGCGCTTCAGGAAGGAGAGGGCAAACCAGGCGAGGAATCAGGCATGGAAGACTCCGGTATAGAATCCAGCATTTCGCTCTGGCGTTGCATATAGCGGCAAAATGCATCGACTACATGAGGATCGAACTGGGTTCCGCTGGCGGCGCGGAGTTTTTCAATCGCCTCCGAGTAAGGCATCGGAACGTTGTAGGTTCGCTTGGTCGTCATGGCGTCAAAGGCGTCGGCCACGCAAATAATTCGCGCCTCGATGGCGATTTTTTCGCCGATCAGGCCATCGGGATAGCCCTTGCCGTCCCAGCGTTCATGGTGATTGCGAATGGCCGGAAGCACAGGCGCCAGATAGGTGATTGGACTGACTATTTTCTCTCCAGTTACGACATGGTGCTTGATCTGCTGGAATTCCGTATCGCTCAGGCGTTCGGTCTTCTGGATAATCATATCCTTTGTGCCGATTTTTCCAATGTCATGGAGTTCGGCGGCCACGCGGAGCATTTCGATCCGTTCGGGCGGGAGTTGGAGTTCTCCCGCAATGGCCACGGCATATTGCGCCACTCGCTGGCTGTGGCCGCGGGTGTATTCGTCCTTGGCTTCGATGGCGGTCACCAGCGCGAGGAGGGTTTGCTGATAGGACTTCTGAACGGTATAAAGCAGCCGCGCGTTATCGATGGCGATGGCCGCCTGCGTGGCAAAAACGGCCAGCAATTCCGCATCGTTCTCGGAGTAGTTGCCCGATTGCTGGCGGTTATCCACATAAAAAACCCCGAGCACGCGCTCGCCCAGAACCAGCGGGGCGCACATGATGGACTTGATCGAAAGCCCGACAACGGACTCGGACTGCGAAAATCTTATGTCGCTGGCTGCATTGTTGGCCACGAGCGTCACGCGTTCCTTGAGCGCCCTGTGGAACACGGCGTGGGGAATCAAGACAGGCGCCTGGCTGTCGCTCAGCGCATTGGCCACCAACTTGGGCTGGTATTCGCCCGCTTCCTCATCCCAGAGAAGAAAGACCAGGTTTTCCGCCTGATCGAAAATGTCGAACAAGAGAAGCTTCATCTCTTGATAAAGCTGCTCAAGCGGCATGAGCGAGGAAATGCGCTTGGACATTTTGTAAAGGCATTCCAGGCTCCGCATCATGCGCTGCATGCGCCCGGCGTCCGGAACCCTCTCGGTGGCCAGGTCGCCCGTGGTGAGCCGCTCGCCGAGAGTGGTTTGGCGGAAGGAACTGAATGCGGACTCGAATCTTTTCGCGGCGGTTTCGGGCTTCACCACGCTGGTGACCATGCTCTGCCCGGATGCAAATTGAACTGTGGGATGCCTGGTTTGGATGACGAGTTTCAGTTCGTTCCCGCCAACAATCAAATGGTCGTCGGGATCCACAGGATAGGCGGTTTCCGCTTTCAACCGCCGGTTATTCAAATAGGTTCCATTCGTGGAATTGTTGTCGATGCAGGTGAGTTGGCTGCCTTCGCGAATCAAATAGCAATGAACACGCGAAACCTTCGGATCGTTTAGGGCAATATCCGCTCCTGTATCTCGGCCGATGCTTAAGCGCCCCTGCGGGATTTGTATTTCCTGTCCGGCTTTAGAGCCTTTCAGACCAAGAAGATACACGGTAGTTGATCCTTTTTTCGCGCCATAAAAAATGCAGCAAAGGCGGAAGGCGAGCCGCCAATGTTTATCAGATGTTGTTTAGGCAGAAAGCCGCGCAATGTCAAGCGAACCACGAAATGGGAGATGCTGGCCGGGGGCATCTTGGTGCTATCGGCGAGGCTGCGGAAAATGAATATCGTGGATTCGCAGTTTGCCGAGCCATGTGAGGAGACGAACACCATGCATATCCTGCAACGCCATTCAAACAGAGAGGATTTACGAAATTGTTCTGGCTCCAAAAGAGCTTGGCTTTCTTCCTTGGCTGGCAGGGATGGGATGTTATATCAAATTGGATGCTGTTGCGTGCCGCAGGCATTGAGCAGCAGAAAACAGCCAGCCAAAGTGTTGGGAATTCCATACCGTGGCTGCGATTGGCTAGATAAGGGCTGGGCGATATAACCTCAGCGCTCCAGGGTGCATGTCTTACATGGGAAACTGCAATTTCTTTCGTGCAAGATTCCAAATGCGCAAAAGGAATCCGCACGCATGGCCGCTTTGGAGCATGGCATGGGCCTGTTTCATGTTCCTGTTTGCGCTGCCCGGCTGTTTTCTCGATCCGGGAATCCATCGCGAGCAGGTGCGGCGGCAGGCGCTGGACCTCTATGCGCAAGGCGAGGAACTGGAACGAAAGGGTGAATACGCACAGGCTCTCGATTGTTTCTTGAAGTCCATCGACGTTTCGCCGCGTCCGGCCTCCTTTTATCATGCCGGGCGATGCCATGCGCGTCTGGGACACTCGCGCGAGGCTTTGGATTATTTCGACCGCGCGCTTGCCATTGCTCCGGATTATGATTTGGCGCGCGCCGAGCGCGATCTTGTGGCCCGCCAGATGGAGGCTGCCTCCGCGTCCACGCCGACATCCGCGTCCGCGCCGACCGCTTCGCCTGTCCCGACTTCTGCCGCAAATGCCTCGGCGGCCGCGCCAGTCTCCAATCCGCCCGCCACCCCCACCCCATCCACCGATGCAAATGGGCAATCGCGTGGTTACGCGCCCCCGGATCAAAAGCCCAAAGACAATAAAAATGATTCACGGAGTTATCGCCTGGCGATCTTTCCCGAACTCGCGCAAGCCGAGGCATCCATAAACCCTTCATCTGCTTCTTCTGCGCCATCTTCCGCGCCAAACGCTTTGCCGTCGGCTGCTGCTGCGCCGAAGGAACCGGCGGATTTGACCGCCTTTGCGCTGCCCCTCGCGACGCCTGCTCCCGCATCTGTATCTGCGCCAGTTGCTCCACGCACATCCGGCGCACCCGCCAGGGCGGCGGCCGCATCCGTGGCAGGCGGCGCTTCTCCGCTGGTTGCCTTCCCGCCCGACAGGCGCACGCAAATCGAATTGGCTGAAGAGGGCGAGCGGCTCGAGCAGGCAGCCTATTACCTGGAGCGCGAAGTAGCTGCTCATCCCAAAGACTGGCGCCTGCGGCTGCGCCTTGCCCGGTTGCTCACACGGCTTGGACGCCTGAACCGCGCTGAAGCCGAACTGCGCAAGGCGGCGGAAATTGCTCCGGAACACGCCGAAATCTGGCACGAATGGGGCGGATTCTATATCAGCCAATCCGAATGGATCGAGGCCGAGCGCTGCTATCGCGAATGCCTGCGTCTGGACCCTGCCCATCTGAACGCCCGCAACAACCTCGGCGTAATTCTGGTTCAGCGCGGCGACTGGGAAGAAGCCTATCGCGAATTCCGCCGCCTCGCCACGGAGCATCCTGATTTCCCAAGCGCCTATCTCAATCTGGCTATCATTGATGTTCGCTATCTCGGGCGGATCGACGAAGCTATTTCACATTGCGAGCAATACCTGCACCTTGGCGGGGCACGCTCGGCGGAAGTCCGGCGCTGGCGCCAGGAGTTGCTCCGCCGCCGTGGCGATCAGGACCTGCTTCTTGCGCCGCAAGTCAACTAAACACCCAAACGAGAGGATTGGAAAACGCTATGAACCTGCCACTTCGCATCACTCGAAAGCCGGATTTTGGGCGGCTTCGCAAGGCTCTTCTCAGCCAGGGCGAACCCGATTGCGTTCCCTTTATCGAATTGGGAATTCACCCGATCATCAAGGATGCGATTCTTGGGCGTCCCTGCCGGTCGGTGGCGGATGAAATCGCGTTTTCCCGTGCTACAGGATACGATTATGTTAAAATCCAGCCAATGATTGCGCTGAGTCCGCCGCGCGATTCCTACGAGGCCGACCCGCAAGTTACGCAAACCGTGGCGGGAGTGCAGCGCCGCTGGGCCAGCGAACACAAGGGAATCATCAGTAGTTGGGAGGATTTCGAGCGCCATCCCTGGCCCAAGCCAGAGGAAGTCAACTATTCGCGCCTCGAAGAAGCCTGCCGCATTCTGCCTGACGACATGGGAATCATCGGCCAATACGGGGATATTTACACGTTCATTTGGGAGGCGTTCGGATTCGAGAATTTCGCGATGAAACTTTACGAGGACCCGGACCTGGTGGCGGCGATGTTCGACAAAGTGGGCGGACTTATCTACGGCCTGTTTGAAACCATGAGTTCGATGGACCGCGTTCAGGCGCTCTGGTATTCGGATGACCTCGCTTACACGGGCGGGCCGATGATCGATCCGCAGTTTTACCGCGACCTGCTTTTCCCGTGGGTGCGGCGCATGGGCGATCTATGCAAGAAACGCAATATGCCGTTTTTGTATCATAGCGACGGCGTATTGTGGGATGTAATTCCGGACCTGATGGAATGCGGCGTCACGGCGCTTCACCCGATCGAACCCAAATCGATGGACGTCGGCGAAGTGAAGGAACGGTTCAAGGGGCGGCTGGCGTTGTGTGGCAGCGTCGAACTCGATTTGCTTTGCCGCGGCTCGCGCGAAGAGGTGGCGGAAATGACCAAAGACCGCCTGCGCCGCGCCGCCCCGGGCGGCGGGTATTGCCTCGGATCGAGCAATTCCGTCCCCGAATACGCCAGCGTGGAGAATTACGCCGTGATGCTCGAAACGGGCGACCGCTATGGCGCCTATCCGATTTCCGTATAGGGATTCGAGTTGGGCGGGAGGATGCCCTGACGGGCTTTTCCCCCTTCCCCCCGGCGCCCCTC
>CAYUNT010000095.1:0-17098 GCA_964446285.1 uncultured Candidatus Sumerlaeota bacterium
GCCCCGCCTTCAGTCTTTTTCAGTTCCTTGCATACTTTAGGTCCTTTGGGTCCCTTGGGTCCTTTAGGTCTCTTCTTCTTCCCAACCGCGCTCGCCTTCCATCTCTTCACTCATAGCCCACAACCCACAACTCACAACATATAGGATAACAGGCGGCAGAGGCCGAACGGGGGCGGGAATATACATCCGCCGGTCATTCACTGAGCGACTGGGGGGGCGGTATGCAATGAAATTTCAGGATGCAGAGGGTCCGATCCGCTAAGAATCACAAAGTCGAAACTCTGCTCGATGGCGAATCGCGACCGTCCCAATGGCCGCGCGCGAGCCTTCCAACTGCCCGTGTTGATCGTCCGCACCCCGGGGCGGTCAGCCGCCTGGTCTCCCTGCTTGCGGTTCCCCTTTTTGCCTCTGGCTCCGGTGGGAGGCTGGGCGGCGGCCACGTTTTCGCACGCCTTGGATTGCATTTCCTTATCCGCCGTTTCCGGGGGAATGCTGGCGCGATGCGTATGGGCTGTGATTAGCAGCCGCAACGGCGCTCCGCCAGAGTTGCGCGCGAACTCCTCTGGGATCGATCGCAGGCGCGAAGGCGTCAGACGGGCCGCTTCGGCTGCCAGGCGCTCTTCAATGCGTATCATGGGATGAACAGCGGCGGCGCAGGCGCAAATCGCAGCGGGGGAGCAAGCGGCGTCGGTGGAAGCGGCGGGTTCCGCTGCTTGAGGAGTGGAAATGGCCTCGGCGATCAGCGCCAGCGCCTCGCGCAAAACGATCTGATGCGCAAGAGGCAGGTGGGGCAGCCAGACGCGCCTTAGCAGGTTCTCCAACTCGGGCAGAAAGTCCAGATTCGCCGCACACTCCCCGGAAGGCTCGGCGGGTCCGAAGAGAAAACGCCGCAGCGGCGCAGCCATCAGACCCGGGGCGTGGGCGAGCGCATACCACAACGCCGCCGCCGCCCCGGGCATGAGGTCGAGGAGAGGACAGCGCGGCTCGAAGGCGTTGATAAGTCCGAGCACAAGATGGCTGCCCAGGCTGAGGGCGCGCGGGTCGCCAAATTCCTCGACGGCGTTGAAAGGATCAAACTGGGAACCATGTTCGGCGTGGATGCCCGCCTCAGGATGGCGCCAGAGTGCAAGAGGCGCGCCGCTGCCCTGGCGTTCGTTCAAAAACGGCAAACGGGCGCGAAGGGCGGCCCAGACGGCGGGATCGAGGAGTTCGTGGTCGTGATTGCCCACGACGAGCGAAACGGAAAGCCCCTCGGCGGCGGCGCGCGCAAGGGCCTGGAACCAGGGAGTATGCGCGCGGGCAATTTGCTCGATTTTTTCAGGGGCGCAGAGGCTGCCCTGGACTTGCAGCAAATCGAAGACGTCGCCGAGCAGGATCAGTTCGGCGGGTTCATGCGCGGCGGCCGATTGCGCCAAGAGCGCGTCGAGGAAGGCGGACCACCGGGCGTGCATGGCGGCGATGGGGTCGGCGAGGGATTTTGGTGTTTTGCGGCGCGGGATGCGTCCGGACCAATCGGCGAAATCCTCGAGGGCTTCTCCCTCGCCAAGGTGAAAATCGCTGGCAAAGGCAAACAACATAATAAGCGGCTCCTAAGTGAAAATCCGGCATGCACAGGGTATTAAGTGATTTGAGGGCGCGGCGCGCAATTATCGCTTTTATTTCGCCGTTCAATTCCGGCCAATCCGGCGGGTTCGCCGGTCCTCGTTTTGAAGCCTTGCGCGCGCGCGGCGGGAAAGTCCCTGGAAGCAGCATGGATTATGGCTGGATTTTGCGTGGATTTCGCGGCGATCTCCCAAGGGGGCGGGCGGCGCCCGGACAGACACCCGAAACCAACGCGGACATCCACTTTTGAGTCCTGAAAGGAGCCAGAAAAAGGGAGATGCGCCTCCCCGGCAAATATCTTCCGAAAAAAAGAGAAAATAGTTCGCCAGAGGGTCTTGACTTTGGCCACAATGCGCACTAAAAATTATCTTGGAGTCAGGGAGGAGGAGTGGAGTTTCCGGACTTGGTTTCCGGAAGGGAAAGAGGATTGCGCGAGCGGCGGGCTTGAGCCGCGCTCATAGGGCGTTGAGGCGCGTGTTCTCCCGAAACGGCCGCAAGGACACAGCCGCATGGCCACACAACAAGGATTTCCATCATTTTCTGGCGCGCTTGAAGAGCCGGAACCGTCATCGAAGCGCGCCGTTACGCTATTTGAATTGCTGATTGTGGTCCTGGTTACGGCAATTCTGGCGATTATTTTCGTTGTGTCGTCTCAGGTTTTGATTGTCCGGACCAAGATTAGCCGGGTGAAGGAAGAACAGCGAGTTCTTGCCCGCGCCTTGGACAATTATCAGATGGATTATGACTTTCTGCCCTCGGAGGAAACCGGGCTGCGGGCGCTTGTGGCTCCCACGGCCTATCTGGCCACAGTGCCGCGAGATCCATTTGGTCAAGGCGGGCAGTATTACCAATATGTCAAACTCGATCAGCGCGGGCGCCTATTCGCAGTGGTGAGCGCGGGGCCGGACGGGCATTTCAATCTGATCACGCCTTCTACAGCAGCGCGCGCCGGAGATTCCTCACGCGAAGCGGCGGCCACGGCTTCCGCATTTCACATTGTGGAGTCGCCCGATGGGTTGAATGAATTCCTCGCCACCTATTCGTATGATCCCACCAATGGGATGGTGAGCGACGGCGATCTGATTACTTTGGTCATTACAAACTAATGGGCCTCCACGGGGGCGAGTCCATTCCAGCTCGGGGATTGCGGGAACGCATTTCACGGGCGATTGCGCCGTTTGAGGAGCGCGCGGAATCCAGATGGGAATGGCCCGGCCGCCGCGCTCTGGAATTTTCAACGTTTATCCTGATTTTGCTTGGCCTGTGCGCCCTGGCGCTCATTCCCCAGGCGCCGCGCGCTGTGGCGCTCGGAACCGCGCTGCTGCTCATTCCAGGCGCTATTGTATCGCGCCAGCCGCAATCGAAGGCATACAGCCGAGCGTGGAATGTGGCCACGCTGCTGTTCATGGCGCTGGCAATGGGCTTCACGCGCTGGACGCTTGATTCGGCGCTTCAGACCCTTGCAAATCTATGCTGTTTTCTTTATATTCAAAAAGCGTTCAATTTCCGAACCCCCCGCTCCTGTTTTCACACATGGATCATCACAATCATTGTATTTCTTCCCGCCCCGCTGGCGATGTCCACGCCGTCGATTGTGTATGGCCTTTTGCTCATCTCGCTGTTCTGGGTCAGTTTGTGGCATCTGGGAGCGCTGGCGTGGTCGGCGGACTCGCGTCCCAATCCGCGCCGGCCGCCTCGCGGCCTGGCCGGGAAACTGGCGGCATTTGATATGAAGCCTTCTGAGGCGGCGGCGGGCCAGGAGGCGGATGGCCTGGATCGGTCCGTCCAACTGCGTCCGTGGGGTCTTCCGCTGCCGTTTGTGGCTCCTTACTTGCGCTTGGGGCTGGCTGGCATCGCTCTGACAGCTCTGGCGTTTTTCCTGATGCCCAGGCCCTTGTTTCCGCCTGGAGGCTGGGATTCCGAAAGCGAGCAGCAAGCCAGGGACCGTAAAAGCCTTCTCACAGGTTTCACGGATCAGATCGACCTCGATCAGTTGAGTTCCCTCCGGCCCAATCCGGCGGTGGCGCTTCGATTGAGCGGCAGCCCGATGCTTAGGCGCGAATCCATCCGCTTGCGCGCCACCACGCTGGATTATTTCGATGGCTTCCGCTGGCATGGATCGCGGATGTCTTCGACGGCCATTCGCCTCAAACGCCACACGACATCGCCCGAATACCGGCTGTCGGAGGCGGCTTTTGCCGCGGAGGGTGGCGCGCCGCGCGGAAAGATCGAGCGAATCCTTGTGCGGGCCGTGGATTTCCCCTTTCCCATTGTGCCGACTCTGCCTGGAGTGGTGGGCGTGGAGGGAATCGCCGGGGATTTGATATTGCGCCCGGATTATTCGCTCGAGACGGGAGGCCGCGAGGAACCGAAGGCTTATGCGCTTTTTGTGCGCCGCGATGAGAATTACGCTTCGGGAGCGAGTGCGGAGCCTCGCGATCCCAGCCAATCAAGAACGAGTGCAGAGCCTCACGATCCCGGCCAATCAAGTGCGAGTGCGGAGCCTCGCGATCTCAGCCAATCAAGTGCGAGTGCAGAGCCTCACGATCCCAATGCATTGGCGGCGCCCGGGCAGCAGTCAGGCCCCACGGCGGATCATCTTCGCTTGCCGCGCCTTTTGGAGGGGACTTGGCTGAGCGATCTGGCCGCGCGCGTAACGGAAAGCGCGGATACGGACCTGCAAAAAGCCCGCCGCATCGAGATTTTCCTCAAACGCGAGGGGCAATACGATACCGATCTCAGCCAATATGCTTCGCTGAGCGGATCGCAGACCGTTAAGGAATTTCTGGTTTCGCGCCATCCCCGGGGGCATTGCGAATTGTTCGCCACGGGCATGGTCCTTCTGGCGCGACAGGCTGGATTGCCAAGCCGCATTGTGACCGGCTTTCTGGGGGGGGATTTTGAGGAGGCCAGCCAGAGTCTTCTGGTTCGCTATTGCCATGCGCACGCCTGGGTCGAGGTCTGGATCGCCGGGCGCGGATGGATGACTTTTGACCCGACGCCCTCAGCGCCGCTAGTGAATATCTCCGACCGCATTCCGTTTTCTCATCTGCGCACTTGGTCGGAAAAGGTGCTGACGGGCTGGCGGCGCCTCGTGACCGAAGATGAAAACAGCGCGCGCCGCCAAGCGCTTGCCTGGGTTGGCGACCGGCTTGAACAAGTGTTCGGACCCTTGGGATCGCATGGAACGCATGGATTTTGGGGGCAAATTGCGCAGGGATTGCACGATCCATTCACACGCAAACTGGCGGTCATACTGCTGGCCGCAAACGCGCTTGCCATCTGGGGATGGAGCCGGGCGCGGCGGCGTTTTGCATTGTGGCGGGGCGGGAAAGGCGCCCGGGATCGGCGCGCGATGGCGGATCGCGGGACTCTCGATGCCTTGTGGCGCGTGCTGGCGAGCGCTGTGGGAGGGCGTGCGATCCTCGACGCGCCGCGCGGCGCCACGCTGGCTGAATTTCTTGAAACCGAGGCGCGGCGGCGTGGCCTTCCAGCGTCCGCGTATGCAAAGGCCCTGGAAATGTATCAAATTCGCCGGTTTGGCGGCAAAGAATGGTCGCAAAACGAGGAGCGCGATTTCCAAAGGGAAATTGAACGGATACGCGCTGTTACTAACGTCGGATGAGGACTGAGGATGGACCAGCCCGCCTTGCCGCTTCCTGGCTAGAAAGGCTTCCCGAGGTTGGTCAGGCGGAATCCGAAGAAGATCAGGATTGTGTAGCGCGTATAGTAGGTTTCGTTCCCAAATACAGGGGTATCAAGAACAAGAGTGCCTGAGGTCGCCTTTTCGCTATGAACCGCCATGCGATTGCGCCCCCATTGACGGTTGATTTTGAATAAGGCAAGTTCCGGAGTTTTCAATGAGCCTGACATTGCATTGCCAGGAACCGGAATCCCAATTGACGGGATGCCGAAGAGAAATTCGTAGTCGTCGATGCCCGCCGCGGCCACCCGTGGATAGACAATGATATCGGCCTTGTCCGCGGAGGGAGCCGCTTCCATCGAGGCTTTGAGCAGGCGTTCTCGCAGGCTGAGCAGGACGTATTTGCTATCGACCGCGTCAAATTTGTCTTCCTGAATGAAAAATCGGTGTCCCGCGAGCGAGGAAAAATCCATCTGATCAAGCGTGCCTTCGGCGCTTTTCGAGAGAAGAGCCTGCTCGATGGCCGTGCGCGGCGTTGTGGTTACACGAGCCGTTGTGCATCCTCCCGTCACAGCCAAAAACAGGAGCAAAAGAAACAAAACGCCTCCGGCCAGCAGACAATTCCTCCGCATATAAATTCGCCAGGCAGGCAAATGTCGTGAATGCATCGCAGTCACCTCTTCGAAGAATACTGTGGCGAAGGCGCGGCAGGCGCCCAGACTGCTTATCCTGCTAATCTTTCCGCGGGCAAATAGCAACTCAAACGTGAACAGACGCGGGCGAGAAAATGATTTCGCGCCGCGCGGATTTTTTCTTGACGTTGTTGAGGAATCGCGAGCGTGCTCGAAGCAGCGTTTCGCCCAAGGCGGCGTCCGCGCAAAAATCAGGTCCCTCTGCTCTGTTTGCCGCGCGCGCCGTTCCTGCTCTATCGGGCCGCTTGTTCCTCATCCCGTTTCCCTCGCAGGAGGCATTGCCATGACGACCACCGCGCTAGCCGCTCCCGCCCTGATTCCTTCCCCCTCCACTTCCGATCTATTGCCCAAATCAGCGGATTCCCACGATGCCGCCCCGTCCGGCGCCGGACTCTGGTCCAATCCGAAGAGATCGGCCACGATTACAGTCCGGGGGGCAACATACGCCCGGCTTCCCATCCGCACGCACCGCGTAACCGCCGAGGACAACATTGTCGAAGTGGTGGATCATGCGACCGCGCCTTACCGACAACCGGGCGATGTGATTTTCGTCAGTGAAAAAGTTGTGGCGATCACGCAGGGGCGGGCGATTCCCGAAAAAGACATCCGCATCGGATTCACGGCCTGGGCGTTGTGGCGTTTCGTGCGCAAGGTGCCTTACGGAATCGGCCTGCGCAGCCCGGCGACGATGCAGTGCGCGGTGAACGAATGCGGCGCGGGGCGCATCTGGCTGGCCTCGATCGCGGGCGCGTTGGGGAAATTGATGGGGCGGCGCGGGGATTTCTACCGGGTGGCCGGGATGCAGGCGGCCACAATCGACGCCGCGGGGACTTCGCCCATGCAGCCCGATTGTGTTGTGCTGGGACCGAAGGAGCCGGAACGCGTGACGGCGGCCATTCGCGGCGCGACAGGCTGCGAGGCGGCCATTGTGGATGTGAATGACATTGGCGGCTCGTGGGCGCTGGCCTGCACGGGCGGCGCGGACCGGCGGCTCGTCGAGGCCTGCCTGAAGGATAATCCTCTCGGGCAAGGCGACGAGCAAACGCCCATCGGAATTCTTCGCCGGATCGGATAAATCCCGCGCCTGTGCCTTTCCCGCGCCTGTGCCTTTCGTGGTCTCATCTGCCGTTTTTAGGATAAAGGCTTTCGCCTGGGATCGCGAGGCTCCGCACTCGCGTTTTTCCCGGGAATTCTTGTGCCGAATGCGAGTTTGAGGGCTTGCTGCCAAATCTCGCAAATGGGACTAGCGGGATGCGCAGAATCCGCAGGACGCATTCCCCTCTTGCCTTTAGCCGTCGTTTTGTTGACCATATAAGGACTTTTGGCGTTCGCAAACCGCGCCATGCGGGTTTTAGTATGCGCCGCGAAAAGGATTTTCATTTCCATCTTCCATTGTCTCCGTTTTCAGAGAGTTCACTGCCATGTCTGATTCTGCCTCATCCCCCTCCTCCTCCGATTCCAACGTAAAGGTAATCCTTCCGGATAATTCTGTAATGCCAATGCCCGCCGGTTCGACGGGCGCTGATCTGGCCGCCGCGATCAGCCCGCGCCTTGCGCGCGAAGCCGTTGCCATCCGCGCCGATGGCGTGCTGCGCGACCTCTCCGCGCCGCTGGCGAATGGCGCAAAAGTCGAAATCCTAACGCCGGCCAATCCCGATGGGCTGAACATCCTGCGCCATTCGTGCGCGCACCTGATGGCGCAGGCCATTTTGCGCCTCTTCCCCGAGGCAAAGTTCGAGGACGGCCCCGCCACGGAAGACGGTTTCTGGTATGACGTGAAGACCGACCGCCCGATCACGGTCGAGGATTTCCCCGCCATCGAGACGGCCATGCGCAAGATCGTCTCGGAAAAGGTCCCGGTGCGCCGCCGCGAACTCGGGCGCGACGAAGCCCTGCGTTATTTCGCCGAGCGCGGCCAGGATTTCAAACTCGACATCATCCGCGCCATCCCCGAAGGGCAGGCGATCAGCGCCTACGAACAGGGCGATTTCGCCGATCTGTGCCGCGGACCGCATGTTCCGAACACCGGCCTGTTCAAGGCGTTCAAACTCGTCTCGGCGGCGGGTGCGTATCTGAAGGGCGATTCGAGCAACGTGCAACTGACCCGCGTGCGCGGATTTTGCTTTGCCTCGAAAAAGGAGCTCGAAGAACACGAGCGCCTGCTGGAGGAGGCGAAAAAACGCGATCACCGCCGCATCGGGCGCGAACTTGAACTCTTCATGTATCACGAATGGGCGCCGGGCGCGGCATTCTGGCTTCCCAAGGGCAAAATCTTCTATGACGCCCTGGTCGAACGCTGCATGAAACTCCACCGCGCCGAAGGCTATCAGGAAGTCTTCACGCCCATGCTTTTCAAAAAGGACCTTTTTGAGGTTTCGGGCCACTGGCAGAACTTCCGCGAAAATATGTTCACGCTGGTGAACGAGGAAACCGACTATGCGCTGAAACCGATGAACTGCCCATCGCACATGCTGATTTTCCGCGACCGCAAACGCAGTTATCGCGAATTGCCGCTGCGCATTTTCGACCGCGGCGTGCTGCATCGCAACGAGGCATCGGGCACCTTGTCGGGCCTGACGCGTGTGCGCCAGTTCTGCCAGGATGACACCCACATCTTCCTTTCCGCCGAGATGATCGAGGCCGAGATCAGCCGCGTGATCGCGATGGCGCAGCGCGTGTATGCGGCCTTCGGGCTGGAATTCTCCGGCGTATTTCTATCCACGCGCCCTGAGGCGAAATTCCTGGGCACCGTCGAACAATGGCAGCAGGCCGAATCCGCGCTTGAACGGGCCATTAAGGCGAACAACATCAATTACCAGATCAACCCGGGCGACGGCGCGTTTTACGGTCCGAAGATCGACTTTGTTGTGCGCGACGCATTGCGCCGCGAATGGCAGACGGCCACCATTCAGCTCGATTATCAACTGCCGGCGCGCTTTGAGCTGCGCTATGTGGCTGCCGACAACACGGAAAAATGCCCGATCGTCGTCCACCGCGCGCTCTATGGATCATTCGAACGGTTCATGGGCATTTTGATCGAGCACTACGCCGGGGCGTTCCCTTTGTGGCTCGCACCCGAGCAAGTGCGCGTGATGACGATCAGCGAAAAGTTTGTCGAATACGGCCGCCGCGCGGTCGAGCGCCTGCAAGAGGCCGGATTGCGCGCATCGCTCGATGATCGCGACGACAAAATCTCGTACAAAATCCGCGAAGGGCAGCTGGCCAAAGTGCCTTACATGCTCGTCTGCGGACAGCGCGAGGTGGAATCGGAATCTGTTTCCGTGCGCACGCGCGACAATGTGGATCACGGCTCGAAGCCACTGGCGCAAGTCATCGACGAACTGCGCAAAGAAGCCAATGTGTGGTTCTAGCGCGCCCTGATTCGGAATAGAAACATGACCACAAAGGCACGAAGGCACAAAGAATATCTTGGTGTCATCGTGTCTTTGCGGTAATATATTGCAGAATAAATATGTCTTTTTACCACAACAAGGAGCAAGTTCCATGAGCGTTCCCCTGCATCTCGGTCTGGGTTCCCTCCAGAAGCTTTCCAACGCCGAATCGCGTTCGATCACCGCCGAAAACGTATTTGGCGAAAAGGGAAAAGGCGGAATGGCCCTGGTGGATGCGTGCCAGGATGAGGTCAAAAAGATCGGCCAGACTTGGTATCCCGGCACTCCGGCGCGCGAACTGGGACAGGGCTTTAAGGTCCGCCCCTGCCTGCGTCTGCCCGCCAACACGACCACGACCATCATGGACGTCGCCGGCCCGGGCGTGATTCAGCACATCTGGGCTACATTCCACGAAAAGTTTTATCGCGATTTGATTTTGCGCGCCTATTGGGACGATTCGCCGAATCCGTCGATCGAGGTGCCGTTGGGGGATTTCTTTTGCAACGCCTGGGAAAAACGCACGAACATCGTCTCGATTCCGATCAACGTGAATCCATGCGGCGGGTTTAATTGCTACTTCCCGATGCCCTTCCGCCGCCATGCGCGCATCACAATCGAGAATCTGGCGCCTGCCGAACTCGATGGCTTTTATTATGCGATCAATTACGCCCTGACGGATGTGGCTGAAGATGACGCTTATTTCCACGCGCAGTTCCGCCGCTCCAATCCGCTCGAATTAGAAAAGGATTATGTAATTGTGGACGGCATCAAGGGGCGCGGGCATTACGTCGGCGCGTTTATGGCCTGGCAGCAAAACAACAGCGGATGGTGGGGCGAGGGCGAAATCAAGATGTTCATCGACGGCGACAAGGATTTCCCGACGATTTGCGGCACGGGCACGGAGGATTATTTCGGCGGCGCGTGGTGTTTTCAGTCGAATTTCAGCGCGCCGTTTCTCGGATATCCGATGGGCGCTTGCGATGGCAAACCCGGCAATCGCCACACGCTCTATCGTTTCCACATTCTCGACCCGGTGCATTTCCGGTCGGATTTGCGCGTAACGATGCAGGCGCTCGGATGGCGCAAAGAAGGCCGTTTCCTGCCGCTGCAAGACGACATTGCTTCTGTGTGTTATTGGTATCAAACCCTGCCGCACAATCCCTTTCCGCCGCTTCCCTCGCGCAATGAATTGGAAGTGATATAACCTGGATCGCTCATTAGGAATATACACCATGCCCGCCACGAAATTTCCGAAGTCGTTTCTGTGGGGTTGCGCCGCCTCCGCATATCAGATCGAAGGCGCGGTCGATGCGGATGGGCGAATGCCCTCCACATGGGATGAATTCTGCACGCGTCCCGGCGCCATCTGGGAAGGCCAGTCCGGGCGCGTGGCCTGCGATCATTATCATCGTTGGGAAGAAGACCTGGACCTAATCGCGCGCATCGGATTCCAATCCTACCGGTTCTCGACGGCCTGGCCGCGCATCCTGCCCGAGGGCACGGGACGCGTGAACCCGCTGGGGCTGGATTTTTACGACCGACTCACCGACGGTTTGCTCGCGCGTGGCATCAAGCCCATGTTGTGCCTGCATCACTGGGACCTGCCGCTGACGCTGGAAAAGCGCGGCGGATGGCGCAAGCGCGAAACGGCCAAGGCGTTTGGCGAATATGCCTCGTGCGTGGCGCGCCGCCTCGGAGACCGCGTGCATTTGTGGGCGCCCTTCAACGAAATCCCGGTGATTATCCACGAAGGGTTCACGACGGGCAATTTTCCGCCTGGCGCAAAGGAGAGCCAGCAGGTCATCCGCCAGGTGGCGCATCATTTGCTTCTGGCGCATGGGCTGGCGGTGCAGGCTATCCGCGCCGAGGCGAAAACCCCGGAAGTCGGCCTGATCCACAACAGCCATGTCCCGCTGCCCTTCTCCGAACACCCGGACGATGTGGATGCGGCGCGGCGCCGATGCGCCGAAAAAAACGGCTGGCTTCTCGACGCCATTTTCCGCGGACGCTACCCGGAGGCCGAACGCCGCCGCCTCGGGGCCAATGCGCCGAAAATCACCCCCGGCGACATGAAAATCATCAGCCAGCCGCTCGATTATTTTGGCCTCAACTTTTACTTCTCGCCCGAGGTCGTGCATGCCGATGGCGCCGTCCGGCCCGTCGAACGCCATTTCCCGCGCACAGACACCAACTGGCCCATCACCGAAGACGGCATTTATTGGGGATTGCGCTGGCATTATGATCTCTACAAGCCGCCGGTGCTTTATGTGACTGAAAACGGTTGCGGCTTTCCCGACAAAATGACGGCCGAGGGGCGCGTGGACGACTATGCGCGCATTGCCTATTTGCGTTCGCATCTGCGCATGACGCGGCGCGCGCTCGACGACGGCCTGCCGGTTCGCGGTTACTTTATATGGTCCATTCTGGACAATTTCGAGTGGGCTTGCGGTTATTCCAAGCGCTTCGGGCTGGTGCATGTGAATTACGAAACGCTGCAGCGCACGCCCAAAGCCAGCGCCGAATGGGTTTCGCGCGTGATTCGCGACAATGGCTTTTAGCAAGCGTGCCTTGTGCCTTGTGCTTTTTTTCAAGCTAGCCGCCATATCATCAAAGGTGCATGTCGTTATGGTGCCTGTCCTATAGGTCCCATTTGTCCCATAAGTCTCATCGCCTAATAGGCCAACGGCACCCAACCGGACGCGAAACGCAAGTTCAGACAATTCCGCGATATTCGTCCTCGACGGGCGAAAAAAATCAGAATATAAAGTGTTAGTAAGTGTGACGGGCGCAAGGAAAGGGATCGCGCCGGATTGTTGGATGTCAGGCGACCCTTTTATCGAATATGCCCGGCTTAACTTGAATGGATGCAGGGATGAACAGGGAAAAAGACTCGATTCCCCGGCTTGGGCAAAAGGAGCAGGCGCTGGATCGTGCGCTCTTGCAGGCTGGGAAGTCGTGGCGCTCAAAACGAGCGCGCCCGGGCGAAGGAGAAGTCTCGCCCGCATCGCGTTTGCGCATGACCGAGGCGCTGATTGAGACCGCCCGCAAGGAGCGTGCTCGTTCCTGGTTTGGTCTTTTTGCGGGATACCCGGCCCTTGGATTTGCAGGCTGGTTAAGGGGGATTTCGCGTCCGCTCGGATATGGCCTGGCGGGCGCGTTTGCGGCCTTGGCGCTTTTTGTCTGGCTGGCCCCGAGCCAGCAGCCGCCCGTCCATG
Source organism: uncultured Candidatus Sumerlaeota bacterium (assembly GCA_964446285.1). Lineage (GTDB taxonomy): Bacteria > Sumerlaeota > Sumerlaeia > SLMS01 > CAYUNT01 > CAYUNT01. Next base: position 12,545 of record CAYUNT010000095.1, read on the forward strand.
TTCTCTATTCCGCGGACTCGAAGGACGTGCGCGCATCTGGCTCCGCAAAGATTGTTGCCCGCCAGGAACCAGGAACGGTGATCGAGTTCGGGACAGATTCGCAGGTTCTTGTGCGTTCAGGCGCTTGTGTGGAGGCGGCCAGCGCCAGCCGCCTGCGCCTTTCGAGCGGTGAAATCTGGCTCTACCACGCCGGGACGCCGCGTGATATTCAGATTGAAACGCCTTTGGGCACGGTTATCCCCACGGGCACTGTGTTTGGAGTGCGCTTGGCAGAGGCGGGCGCAAGTCCGGCGGCGAATAAGGCGAGCATTGAAGTGGCCGTGATGGAAGGCAAAGTTGAGATTTCGATGGCGGGCGGCGGCTCGGCGTCGCAAGTGGCCGCGGGCCAGCGATTTAGCGCCGCCTCGGACGGAACCGCCCCCCGGATCGAAACGGATTCTGTTGAGGTTCCCGAGTGGGCGCAGGAGCTGCTGGCCGCGTGGCGTCAGAGTTTCTTCGAGCGATACTTCCCGTCGGCCGCGGGCGCCCCCGCGCGCAATAAATCCGATTGATATGCAGGCTTAAGGAGGTGCACACAAGCCAAGGAATCCAGGCGGCGGGGATGCCGCGCCGCGCCATGATTCGCACACGCGAGATATGGCGGGGTTTCTTGGAATCAGAAGGCTGGATCGCGGTGAAGGAGGAACAACCGGCGGAGGGCATATTGGGCGGCCCGTAGATGCCGTCCGGGCGTCGGCGAATGAAAAAAGCAGTCCATTTGCGAGCCTTCACATTGATTGAATTGCTCGTTGTGGTGGGGATTATAGCCATCCTCGCCGCGATAGCGGTGCCGCATTTGCTTGAAGCGCAGACACGCGCAAAGGTTTCCGCCGCCAAAAACAACCTCCGGATCGTAGCCGGAGCTCTTGAAGCATATCATGTGGATTTCAGCGCGTATCCCGCAATGCGAGCGATGCCTCCGGAGGATCCGTTTGGACTTCTGGCAGACCATCAACTGGCTGGGCTTACAACGCCTGTGGCGTATATTTCGGCAAGCTGCATGCGCGATCCGTTTGGTGTTATTCGCCAACGGGCCTATACTTTTTCCGGACGGACGGCCTCCTCTGGCGCTGCGGCCCGCGCCGCGGAGGATACCGGGCTTCCGGTGCCTTCCGTTGTGAATCCGGGAAAATCGTTGTTGTATTACGAATATCGATCCTTTTCGCAATTTGTGGAGATTACGTGGATACAAAGAGACGGCGCGGCGGTGATAAGCATCGGCCCCGATTCGAGGGATTCCTTCGGGGTCTATGCGCCTTTTGGCGAGGCGCTTCCGGCCGCCGCCCGCGCGCTGGGAATACAAAACGGAGTCGATTGCCTCTACGATCCTACAAATGGGACAGTCAGCGAAGGGGATCTTCCTCGATATATTGGAGAGGTCTCCTTTTCCCAGCAAATATGAGAGGCATTGCCTTTTCAGTATCGCTGGCGGCTTGTTTAGCTGCCTTTTGCGTGTCTGGCGTTCGGGCGCAAGAGAAGCCGCGCGGATTGCCTCCGCCCCCAGCGCCTGAATTTCGAAGTTTGTCGGCGGACAACGCCAGCGGCGCATCCGCAACCTATGAACTTCCTGCGCGCATTCCCGCAAATCTTGTCTATGTCCCCCAGGATGTGGCGATGGCGGACCTCGACGCCAACGGCATTCCGGACTTATTAACGGTCGGGGCGTATGATGATCAGCTTGCTGTGCTCTTGAATCCGGGTGCGGAAAATGTCCCCGCTGCCGAAGCCGCCGTGGTTCGCCGCTATTCGGTCGGGCTTAATGACGGCCAGGGCAACGACCTGCCTCGCGCGATCGCAGTGGCGGATTTTGATGGAGATCATCGCCCGGATGTTGCGGTGGTTTGTTCAGGCTATCCCGTGGATCGTCCGGTTTCCCCGGATTTCAAGCGATCGAGTGTTACGGTGTTTTTGGGACGTCCGGGCGGCAATCTGGCTCGTTCCCAGACGATTGAGACCACCGTGTATCGCGGGGCGGAATCATCTTCTATCGCCGCCGTGGATTATGACTCCGACGGAATCCTTGATCTTGTCGTTGCCAATCGGGGAGCCACTTTCATCTCCATGATGCGGGGCGATGGCTATGGGCGCTTTTCACGCGCCACTCTGGTTCCGCTTCCCGGCGGAGTTCACGAACCGCGCGCCATCGAAGTTATTCCGCGCCCCAATCAGCCGGAAATTCTTGTTTTGGGCAAGGAATCCGTGGCGCGCCTCTGGCAGGATCGCTATGGCTCTTACGTGCGCTGGGTTGCCGAAGAAGCAGCGCGTCCGCCGCTGCTGACCTGCTCGGAATTGACCACGCTCACGCGCGGAGATTTTGACGGCGATGGCGCGTGGGACTTGGCCGTGGGCGATGCCGCGGGCGGAGTTGTTGTTTATTTGAACTGGCCGGAGGCCAACTCTCCGGGCGGAATGCCGCTGCAAACTTTCTCGCGCCGTTTTTATCGCAACGACCTTGGAGAAATCATCAGTCTGGCCGCCGGGGACTGGCTCGGAATCGGGCGCGATTTTCTTGCTGCCGCCGATTACGAGGGAGGGCGCGTAACAATACTTGATCCTCTGGATGGAACGCCGCACGGCCTCTTCCCGGTGGGCGCGTGCCCGCGCCGCGTCCGCCTCTTTGATTGGCGGCTGCGTGGCCTTCCGGATGTTGTGACTGCCAACGAAGGCGAGGCTTGGGGCTTCAACTCTCCCGACCTGGGTTTCGGACTGAACATGCTTGCTCCGCCCAATGCTCTGCAAGTGCGCGGCGCGGATTCTCTGAATGTATTTTCCTCCAGTGAAACATCCACGGGATTTTTCGAAGGGCTTTGCGCGGGGCGCGGGCAAAACGAGATTTGGGTGGCCGCGCCCGATCGCGGCGCGCTGTATCTGCTGGAGACTCTGCCTCCGGAACAAGCGCGCCCGCGCCCCAATGTTCTTGCGCAAATTTTCGCAGCCGAAAACGGATGCCCGTATCCCACCGATATGGACTACGATTCATCGCGCAGCGAATGGGTTGTCACAGGATCCGGCTCAAGCAAGATTTGGATTTTCAACGCCCAGTTGCGTTTGCGAAGCAGCGTCCAAGTGCAGCAATTTGATCCCGGCCCCAGCGGATTCTGGGGCGTGGCCTGCCCGCCGGTTTCCAGTTCGCCGGGCGGCTCCACTACTTCCCCATCGTATTATCTCGCCGCTCCGGATGCGCGCGCCGTTGTTGAAATCTCGCGTTCGGGCACGGTTCGCCGCATTCTATCCACGGGGGATTTTCCGCCGATGGACCTTGCGTGGGATTCCGCGCACGAAGCGCTTCTGGCAACACATCCAGGATTCCCCGGATGGCGGAGTTTGAGACTGGATGAACCGGATGATAACAAGATCAGGGAAGACGGAATCGATAGAGACAACCACAAAGACACGGCTGTTTCGGATTGGTCCGCTGTGCCAATTGGCCCTTCGGGCGAATTGCGCATGGGGGGGATTGCTGTTTCCGCGGCAAATTCCGGCGACGGAAATCCGGGCACTCCCGCTTCGCAAAACTGGATTCATGTAATTGCGAATGGACACATTTTCCGGGTTGCGTCCAACAACGCCGTGACGCCGGAACTCTGGATGGCGGAAGGTTTGCGGGGCGCAGCGGCTCTGGACCGGCAATCGAAAAACGTGGTTTATTTATCGCCTCTTCCTCTTCCGGCCCTTATTGAATTCGCGCCCGAGGCGGATTTGGGCCAGGTTTGGCCTTTGCCGCAGGCCGCTCTTGCCGCCGCCACGGGAATTCCCGACTTTGCGCCGCGATCTATATGCATTGATAGAGTGAGCCGCGAAGTGCTCGTGGCCGCCCGCCTGGGGCGCGGCGTGGCGCGCGTTGGATGGCCTGCGCGTGTGGTCACTGGCGCCGCCATGTTGTCTCAAGATGCTTCCATTGACTCCAACTCGGAATTCGATGGCCAGGAAGTTGTCGGAGTATGGAGCGACCGGGTTTCCAACCGGATCGTTCTCGCCTATGCCTCGGGAATGGCGGCGTTTGCCAATCCACCAGGAACGGCCGGTTCGCAAGCATCCATCAAGCGTTTGTCGCTCGCGCATCCTATCAGCACCCTGGCCGAAGGCTGGATGCCCGGAACAGTTCACCTTCTATGCGCCGCCACCGGAATGATGATTTCCTATACTCCGGCGCAAGAGAATCCGAGCCTGACCTCCGTTTTGCCGTTCATCCCGCAGGGATGGAGTCCCACCGCTTTGCTCGGCCTGGAAGAAGACCAGCGCATGGTGATTTCAATAGAAGGCGGAGGCCAGCCGCTGGTGCTTATCCTCGGCGAGGCGACATCCGCGCGGCCCGGCTGGCGGCAGTATCAATAGAAAAACATCTGACTTTCCGTGTTTTTCAGGTGGGCGGCGGTGCGGATTTGCCTGCCCGCGAACGGTTTCGGGGATGACAGGGCCGCGGAAGCATTGTAGGAGAGCATTGCCTGGGGAGTGGCGTAATACCATTTTCCCGTAATTCTGTTCCCTGAATTTGCTCTGAAGGAGCAAAAGAAT
>CAYUNT010000096.1:0-17097 GCA_964446285.1 uncultured Candidatus Sumerlaeota bacterium
GAAAGCCCAATGCATTCCCTATAAAAACCCGTGAGAAGCATTTACGGAATTGTCCAAGATTCTCAGGTGGGTTTTCGGATAGGCTCTAATATGACGCGGACTCCTCTCGGATTGGCCTTCCCGGCCGGATGTTACCCGCCCCACGCGCTCAAAGCGCGGCGCAGGGGCGGGCGGGCGATTCCGCGCTCGGTGACGATCCCTGCTAAGAGGCGGGCGGGCGTGACGTCGAACGACGGGTTGAAGCAAGGCACACCGGGCGGCGCCCAGCGCGCATCGCGAAATCCACGCACCTCGTCCGCGGCGCGATGTTCGATCGGGATGGCGCGTCCGTTGGGGATTGCCGGGTCGAACGTCGAAAGCGGCGCGACGCAGTAGAATGGCACACCGTGGTGGCGGCAATTCACGGCGACGCTGTAGGTGCCGATTTTGTTGGCGAAATCTCCGTTTCGCGCAATGCGGTCTGCGCCCACCAGCGCCACATCGACGCGCCCTTCGGCCATGAGCATCGCCGCCATGTTGTCGCAAATCAGCGTGGCCCGCACGCCCTGGCGCTGCAATTCCCACGTCGTGAGGCGGGCGCCTTGCAGAAGCGGACGGGTTTCGTCCACCCAGACGTGCGGATCGAGTCCGCGCGCCGCCGCCGCAAACACCACTCCGAGCGCCGTTCCGATACCGCCCGTGGCGAGACTGCCCGTGTTGCAGTGCGTGAGCACATTCATGCCCGGGCGGTTGATAATTTCCGCGCCGTGGCGGCCGATTGCCTCGTTGCGTTCAATCTCCTCGCGGTGGATGGCGCGGGCTTCTTTGAGCAACCGCCACCAAAGCGTGCGCGGAGAGGGGTTAGCCTTGGGCCGCGCTGTTTCGGCGAGCGCCGCCGCCTCGCCACGAGCCACATCCACCAGGCGCCGCACCGCCCATGCGAGGTTCACCGCCGTCGGACGCGATTCGATCAAGAACCGCGCCGCACGGTCCATTTCGGCCAGAAACGCCGCCGTATCGCGTCCGCGCGCCGCTTCTTTCAACCCGACGCATAACCCATAGGCCGCCGCGATGCCGATCGTCGGCGCGCCCCGCACGCGCAAGGAACGAATGGCCTCGCCGACCTCCTCAAGGCGCGTGAGCCGCAGGCGCACATAACGCTCGGGCAGCAACGTCTGGTCGATGATCCGCAGCGTTCCTCCCGTTCCTCCCGCACTCCCCGATCCTCCCGACCATTCCGCCACAGGCAGCAGGGTTTGCGAAGCCTGGCGGCGGGGGCGGCGAAGTGAAGATTTTGCGGAAGCGCGGCGGGTGGACATTCGAGGTATTCTCCCTGAGAACACAGAGGGCCAATGGAATCAACATGCGCCAGGCGCACGGCAATACACACTGGCCGCCAGCCCCCCCGCCGGGCAAGTCCGATTGGCCGGCCGCCAGAGAGAATAAACCTGCCCCTGCCCGGGCGCGGGATGGGCCTGCTCAGAGTTGGCTTGCGCCAGGGGCGCATCTGGACACTGTTACGGCCAGCAAGATGTTTGTAGTTCAAACTTTAGTTTGCTTGCAGGCAGATAGCACGCTGAAGCGTGAACTACGAACTTTCTGTAACTGTGTCAAGATACGCCCTTGCGCCAGAGCAACCGGAATGTCGGGAGCAGCCGGAATGTTCGCTTGACGCCCCAGCGGCTGAAGGGCCATCCGTATAAAGAAAGTCGAGGGGCTTAGAACTCTGGGGCGTTCGGGTCCAATTGCGCATGTTTTTTGAACATATCGCCGCCAGATTGATTTCGAAAAGGCCCCCTCGCGCAAAACATCGAAACAAAGACCACGGGGAGTTTAATCATGCATCGAATTCAGATTCGTTTGCTATTTCTTGCGCTTTGCCTTGCCTCGGCGCTCAGTCTGCATGCCCAGACCTGGCAGCCCGTCGTTGCGGGAATCGACTACCGTTACTATCGTATCGACTCGCCGCAGAATGACATCTTTGTGACTCGCATGGACCGCGCCACGACTAGCGTGATCATCGATGCTTCGCTGGCCAATGGAAAAATCACACAAAATGGAACGACATATAACACCGAGACAATTCCCAGTCAGGCGGCCCGATACGACGGCGCGTTCGGATTCTGGGGGCGCGAGACGGCGCGCTATCGCTATCATGTGATCGCAGCGATCAATGGAAGCGGATTCAGCGACGTCGTCGGCTGCCCGGATAGCGCGATGGTGATGAATGGCGCGTTCATCAAGCGCACGTTCGGCGAAACAGGCACGGAATCCGGCGGCGCAATGGGATTCCTTTACAAGATCGGCAGTTCCGCCCCAACCCCCGGCACTCCCTACATGGGCGGCGATCTGTATCTGCCGCCCGATCAGAGCAAAAACCGGATTTCTTTCGCAGACGGCTCTTATCTTCAATTCCAGAAACTCAATGACCTGGCGCGGGCCGATGCAATCACGATCTATTCGCATCACTGGGGGCCGAAAACACCCGCCACCACGGGAGTCTCGGAGTTTGTAATTAAAACAGACAATTGCGCGCCCTTGCGCATCAATCCCTGGCCCAATTATGTGAACGGCACATGCGTCGAGATCAAAACAAGTTCGAGCGGACAGACGGTCATTCCCTTCGATGGATATGTTATTGTCGCCAGTGGTTCGATGCGCGACGACGTCGAAGGAAAAATCCCTTCGGTGGGAACAACCGTTCGTTTGTCGCAGGAAACCAAGGATACAGGCGGCCTGGACTGGACAAATCTTTATTGCGGAATCGGCCCGATGTGGGGAGTGATCCTGCGCAATGGCGTCAAGCCCTCCACCACCTCCGAGTCCTATACCACGGCGATTCATCCGCGCACAGCGGTGGCGTTTAATGCGAATTACATTTATTTCATTGTTGTCGATGGGCGCTCCTCACGCAGTTCGGGCATGACGCTCAGCGCGCTGGCGGATTGGTGCATCAGCGAGCTGGGCGCAACCGATGCTGTTAACAACGACGGCGGCGGTTCTTCGACCATGTGGGTGAATGGCGAAATCAAGAATGTTCCTTCGGACCCCGGTGGAGCGCGCGCTGTGGCGAATGGCCTGATGATGATTCAACTTCTTCCCAAGGAAATTTCGACGCAATTCAGCGCCGGCCAGACTGTTTACACAAACACGTTCGGATCGACTCTTCTCCAGCGCACAGGGCCAGGCTCGAATTTCCACACGATTCAGGGGCTGAGCCACAATACAGCGCTGACGATTGTCGATCACAGCCTCAACGGCCTGCGAGCGCAGGACATTGCCGGCGCACCGAGCTATTGGTGGAAAGTGCGAACGGCGTCCGGCGTCGAGGGATGGGTGAGCGGAACCTATCTGCTTGCCTCGACCGGCGTCGCCGGGTGGGAACAACGCTAACGATAATAATTTCAGAATGCGTGTTTCAGCGCGTAAAACGCGAAACGACGCGAAACACAAAGGAGTTTCATTGCCCGGTGTTTGCGGCTCCTGCGGCGCCCGCGCCGCCGCTGCCAGCAACGTCGCTCACTTTTTTGCTTGTCCGATATACGGTGCCCTGAAACAGCGCCACCACATCGCCGGCATCGTCGCGCACGGTGACGATATACGTGGCAATCTTCGGATTGAGCGACAATTCTTCGGCATCGGCCGTCAGCGTGGCGCCCGGTTCGACGCCCTTGACGATCGAGATCGTGGCGGAAATGGAAAACGCCAGAATGCCGTGCGAATTCGACGCGGCGGCGAATGCGAAGTCGGCGAGTGTGAAAATTGCGCCGCCATGTGCGCGATCCGCGCCGTTCAAATGGAAGTCCTGAATTTTCACGCGCGCCCGCGCACGGCCCGCGCCCACATCGAGCAACTCGATTCCAAGATGACGCGCCAGTTTGTCGCGTTCGCAAAAATGAAGGTGTATTTCTTTGTGCATGGATTCCGCCTGATGCATTTTCTGTTTTGAATGATTTCGTCCGGCGTGCGCAACCCGAGCCAATCTAAACCGCGCCGCGCCGGGTTTGCCGAGGCCTGTTTGTTTCCGCGCGCCTTTTTTTCGGAGAGCCAATCCTGGAAATTGCCATTCATCGCGCGCCGGAATAGATGTATCCGCCTTTCCCCTCCGGCCCAACCCAAATCATATTTGGAATTGCATTAGTGCAATCGCGTCTGAGAAAAATATCTAGCGCGATGATGTTGCATGGGCCAGCGCTGTGCCGGGCGCATTTTTTGCGGTGTGTCCGGCGAAACGCATAAGGCAAGGACATTCAATGTTTTCCTTTGGAATCCTGGCAGGCAGGTGGTCGTTGGGGCTTGGGGCGGTTTTGGTTGCCTGTTTTGTGCTCCTTCCCACGCACGCGAGCGCGGACTCTCTCGTTCTGGCCGGAGGAAAGCAGTTCCCCACTGTTCAGGTGGAGCGCATCAGCCTTTCTCCCGGTGACGAGGCTGTCTTTCACATCCGGATGGTTCAGCCGGATGGCGCGCTTTCTGAGCCTTTCCCTGTTCCGGCCAAGAATGCCGTTACGATCGAGTTCCGCGCGGCGGAAGACCATGATTCCCGCCCGCAAGGCATTCCCGCCAAGCTGACATTCAAAGATGGGCGCGTTGTTGAAAACGCATCCGTCGAGATGTTCAAAACTTCCGATAGCGGCGCGGAATTCCAGGTCCGCCAGGCCGGGACGCCTCCTGGCGGCCCGAGTTTCCCGGTGAAATTGGACTGGCTGTCTGCCGTGGAATTCCAGCGCCCCGCCGAGGCAGCCGGAGGCATCGCCGCGTTTCCGCCGCCCGCCATCGCTCCGGCCATCGCGCCGTTTCCTGCGCCTCCCGCCGGACAGCCCGGCGCGCCGCCGGGCCAGCCCAATGCGCCCGCCGCCATGAATCCGGAATTTCCGGGCGCACCGGCCCCGGGTGCCCCTCCTCCTCCCCCTCCGGCATCGGCCGCGGAATCGCTTCCCTTCGGCGCGGCGCAGCCTCCGCCCCCTGTTGGTCCTGGCTCCGAGGCGAATGCTCCCGCTCCCGCGCCCGCGCCCGGTGCGCAATCGGCGGATACTCAGGGGAATGAAACGTCTTCGCGCGAGCGGGCCTCTGATATGCTATTTCGCCCCAAGCCTTCTTCAAAAAACAAACTTGTGGCGGGCATTGGGATGACCTTATGGATTATCGGCCTGCTGGCCGCCATTGTTGGCGGATTATGGACTTGGGTTTTAATGTTCCAAACGGGACTTCTTTGGGGATTGTCGCAATTTTTGCCCTGCGTGGCGCCTGTTTTCCTGATCCTGTGGCTGATCCGAAATTGGAGCGAAGGCAAAATACCGTTCTTTGTTTCGCTTGGCGGCGCGGCGCTAATGTTCCTGGGATTATTCGTTATGGCCATATAGTTCCTGGCCGGCCCGGCGGCGAGCGCACAGCCCCAGAACGCCGCAGGGCATTTCCGAATTTCCATGTGCTATCCGCGGGGATTTTATTTCAGCGCCTTGGCTACCGCCTGCGCGACGATCGCGATTTGCGCCTCGGTGAGTGTGGGGCCAAGGGGAAGCGTGACGAGGCGCGGCGCAATGGCTTCCAGCACGGGCAAGCGGAGCGGCGGCGCAGTTTCATCGGCGAATAGCGCGCGTGTGTGGCTGAATTGGTGCAGCGGCGGATAATGCACGGAGGTCTGCACGCCGTCAGCGCGCAAGGATTCGCGGAAGGCATCGCGATCCGCGCCGCGCGGAAGCAATATAACAAAAAGATGATGAACCGGCGCGCCGCGCGGATTGGAAAATGGAATCAGCAAAGATTCACCGCAGAGGCGCGGAGAACGCGGAGAAGAGGGAGAGGAAGACTCACCGCAGAGACGCAGAGGCGCAGAGGAAGACAATTCTTCTCTTCCTTCTCCTTCTCTTCCTCTTTCTTTCTCAGCGTTTCTCTGCGCCTCTGCGGTGGATATTTCTTTTTCCAACGCGGCGCGCAGGGCGCGGGCGGCGGCGCGGCGCCGCTCGTTGGCCTCGGGAAGTTTGCGCAGTTGTTCGCGCCCGATCGCCGCGCGGATTTCATCCATGCGGTAATTGTATCCGGGCGCGGCCACATCGTAAGCGGCGGCGTGTCCGCGGTGGCGGTCCCAGGTGAGCGTCGTCATGCCATGCGAACGCATCAGGCGAACGCGCTCGGCCAGCGCCGCGTCGTCCGTCGTCACCATGCCGCCTTCGGCCGTTGTGATGTTTTTGTTGCCGAAAAACGACCATGCGGCCGCGGCGCCAAACGTGCCGATTTTGCGCCCGCCCACTTCGGCCAGCGGCGCATGGCAGGCGTCCTCGACAACCGGAATGCCGCGTTCGCGCGCCAGGGCGGAAATCGGTTCCATGTCTGGCGGAAATCCGCCATAGGGCATCGTGACGATCAGGCGCGTGCGCGGCGTGATCTTGCGCGCCAGGTCGTCCGCCGAGAGCGTGAGATCGTCTTCCGAGGCGCAGTCGATGAGCACGGGCCGCGCGCGCAGATACAAGCCTGCGTTCATTGTCGCCACAAACGTCAGGGCTGGCAGGCAGAACTCATCGCCCTCGCGCAGCCCGGCGGCCTCGTAGGCGAGGTGGAGCGCGGCGGTGCCGTTCGCAAGCGCGACGGCGTAACGCGCGCCTACCGCCGCGGCGAATTCCTCCTCGAAGGCGCGCACCTCGGCGCCCATCGTCACCCAGCCGGAGCGCAAAACCCGTGTGGCGGCTTCAATTTCGTGCTCATCAAGCGTTGTGTCCGTGAGGGGAACCAGCCATTCCGTCATGATAAATGATCCTGGGGATGGGAAAGTTGACAGGATTCACAAGATGAAAGAGATAATAGGAACGGGGGAGTATATCGGAAAAATATCGTTCTCATCATGTAAATCCTGTCCATTCCTTTATCTTCTTTCACTGTATTGCGCGGTCCGCGCGCGCCGCTTCATAGACTTCGATGGTTTGGCGGCCGATGCCGTCCCAATCCCACAGGCGGGCGCGTTCGAGGTTGCGCCGCCCCATTTCGGGCAGATTCTCGCGCGCCGCCGCCGCCCGCGCGATGGCCTTTTCCAGCCCCGAAGGATCGGCGGGATCGTAGAGAAATCCGCCCGTTTCATCAACGCATTCGGGCAGCCCGCCGACGGCCGGGCAGATCACCGCGCGCCCAAATGACATGGCCAGGACGAGCGTGCTCGATGTATAGATGCGGCGGAAGGGCAGAACCACGACATCCGCCGCGTTGTGATACACCTGGAGCTCGGCATCGGGAACATGGCGCAGATCGAGGCGGATGCGTTCATCGCCTGCGCGGCGTTCTGTAATTTCGCGGCGCAACTCCGCGGATTTGCAGGCTCCCGCGATGACCAGGCGCGTGTCAGCGAGGGCCGCCTTGCGAAACGCATCAATCAGATCCGGCACGCCTTTGTATTCGGAAATCACACCGACATAAAGAAAAACAAGATTGCCGGGATCCAGTCCGAGCGCGCGGCGCGCGGCGGCGCGATCCATCTTGTTTTCATACCAGCCGATGTAATGCCCGAGCGGCATGACCGTAATGCGCTCCTGTGCGAGTCCATAAGCGCGCGCCGCTTCGGCTTTCATGAATTGGTTGTGGGCGATGAACCGGTCGCAGAGGCGGCCGAATCGGCGGAAAGCCTCTTCCTGCATGTTTTTTCCGCCGCCGCCGCTCGCATCGTGCGGGCGGAGGTTGTGGAGCGTCCAGACAATGGCCGCGCCCTTGCGGCGCAAGAAGCGCACATCGCCCAGAAAGCGGCTTATTTTCCAGCGCATCAGCGCCTCGTGCGGCGAAAGAAAATGCGCCTCGGGCCAATGCACATGAAGCACTTCCGGGATCCCGTGGAATGGGATTTGCTGAAGCACGGGAAACAAATGCCCAAGACCCTGGCGCCAGCGTGCATGGGCAACCGAGGCGCCCTGGCGTTCGAGTGCGCGCGAAAGCAGCGTCAGATACGGATTGGGCGAGGCGGGCGTGAACAGAACCTTGAGCGCGCTCATTGGGAACTGGCCTCTTTTTCCGCCTTTTCTTCGTTTCCCCCGGTTTCCCCTGCGTTCTCCGCGCCTTCAGCGTCCTTTGCATTGTTTTCCGCGTGGTCTTGCGCGAAGGGGCGGATAAGCAGATCAGGAAAGCGTCCGCGCAGCGACTCCACCAGTCCGCGCTGCAAGATAGCCCAGTCATAGCGTTCGGCGGCGAGCGCCCGTCCCGCGCGCCCCATGCGTTCACGAAGAGCCGGATCGTGCAGCAGCCGCACCGCCGCCCGCGCAAAATCCTCAGGCGCATCAGCAATTTCGCAATGAACGCCAGGCGTCAGGCCGGCGATTCCTTCCGCGCCAATGGAGGTTGAAACGAGGGCGCGGCTCATCGAAAGGGCTTCGAGGATTTTCAGGCGCGTGCCGCTCCCGGCGCGCAGAGGCACAACGAAAACCCAGGCGCGGGCATAGTATTCGCGCATGTCCGGGACGTCCGAGGCGACTTCGACCCCGGGAACGCCGCGGGCAAATTCGCCGATGTGTTCGTGCGCGCGCGCCCCGGCGAGAAGCAGGCGGCAATCTGGCACATCGCGCCGGATGCGAGGCAAAATATCCGAAAGCAGCAAGCGCACAGCATCGGCATTGGGCGCGTAGCCCATCGTCCCGCAAAACAATAGCGTGGGCGCGGCGTCGGGATGCGCATCGGGACGAAAATCCGCGCGGAAATGCCCGGCATCGACGCCGTTGGGCAGTTCGATGCACAACGCGCCGGGGGCGAGTTCGCTTATGCGTTCGCAATCGGGCGCGGAACACGCAAAAATGAAATCGCAGGCTCGAAAGCCGGCTGTTTCGGATTTGCGCATGGAGCGCGCTTCGAGATCGAACCATGCGCGCGCTCCTTTCGTCCCGGCCACGCGAGCGGTGGTTTCGAGCATCCGCCACTCGACATTGTGCGCGTTGCAAACGACTTTCGTCCCGGGAAACATCATTTGCAACTCGGGAAGAAATGGAAATAGAAAGGAAAACTCGATCCAGAGAATTTGAATTTCATTGGCGGGGACAAGGCGGCGGATTTCTGGCGCGATGGCGCGAAAGGCACGCGCATACGCCATCGAGCGCGCGGCGGGAAGTCCGAACGCGCGCGCTCCGAGCGCCGCTTCCGCGCGCAATATGGCCGCGTAGGCTCCCAGGATTGGCCGCATTGCCGCCGAACGCCCAAAGGGATAGCGATGCGGCGCGGTGTGAACTTCCTGCGCCACGGAAAGCAAATCCGCCCCGCCCCCAACCCACGGCGAGAGCGGAGTGCGGAGGGCCTTCCACGCGAGCGCGGCGGCGGAAGGCGCTGATGCGCGAAAGTTTTGCGGGGATTTTTGCGCGGGCGTCCAGATAACGCTGGCGCAGCGGTCCGCCAATTCGCGCGGAAGCCCCACCTCGTCTTCGGGCGTGAGAATTGCCAGGTGGAGCCTGCAAGAATGCGCAAGTTCCAGCGCGCAGTGGAATCCGCGCACGCCTCCGCCTTTGGGAGGGCGCGGCGGATCATGCGTAAGCATCAGCACGCCGCATGGCGCCCCGCGTGATTCCCGCGCATCATGCGTCCCGTCCTCGGCAAATTCGTTGCGCGCACGGCCCTTTACGTCGAAATGCGCGGCGGTGGGATTTCGATCTGGCGGGGAATCGGAAGAAGAATGCGGCTGGATCATAATCGGGCAAGGCTGCAACGGCGCTCGAACAATGCCCGGCCTTTGCGGGCCGGAATATCCAGTGGATTGGGCCTTGGACCGCAGAACATCAATCGAAAAGCCCAGGCGCCTTCCCTTGGCCCAAGAACTGTTCAAAGTGCAGAAAAAATCTTGGGCGGGACGCCCAAGCCACCGGAATCACGGGCTAGATGCCCGTGCCACCAGTAACTTTGAACAGTTCCTGCCTCTTGGCCAGACTGCGGCGATGATGGGCATTGTGCAAATAATTCTGTTCTGCTGGGCCGGGAATCCCTATCCCTGATCGTGGTTTTTGGCGGACGCAATGGTTTCTCGATGCCTCTTGACGTTGCCGCCTCATGCGCCTGTTAATTCAGTTATGAAAGCTTCCCCGAGCTGCGCCAAACGTTCCGCAGCTTGGAGAAGGAGGTGGTAAATGAAGTGCACACCCGCAAAAAAGAACAGCCCTCTGCCCGCCCTGGCGGCAGCTTGCTGCCTGTTGGCAATTTCCGCGCAAGCGTCCATCACAATCACTCCCAGCGCTCCCATAGCCCGCTATTCTGGTCCGATCAGCGTGACCGCCACGGTCCCCGCTGGAGCCGCCGCGCAGGTGCAAATGATCCTGGATTTCAACGCCAACGGCGCCTTCGATGCCGGCGACGCCATTATCATGCACTACGACGTTCAGGATTCGAGCACCCCTCCGCCCGCCGGAGCGCAACTTGTAGCCGATCTCGACGGCGCGGTGAATGGAAGCATCTCCGTCCGGTTCCGCTTCTTCACAGAAGAGGATGGCGTTTTCGCCGGGCACTATGTCTTCCGAGTCAAGACCGCCTCTTCCGACGAATTCGCCGCCTGGCAGGCCAGCGCCCCATCGGCGGCGCAATCCATATCGGGGCAGGCTTTTTTCGGAGGAACCACGCCCGTCCCCGCCGTTATCGCCATTATGGACCAATATAATAATGGCTTCTTCATCATGACCGGGCCGGACGGCAAATACTCCGCCCCCATCGAAGTTCCCGGGCGCGAATACGCGCTGCGGGCATATCCCTTGTCGGGATCGGCCTCCGCGCCCACCCAGTGGATTCCCGTTTCCGCCGGGCAGCACGTTGAGAACGTGAATCTGGAGATTTCCGCGCTCCCATACCGCTGGCAGGGGCGCATAATCCGCGCGGACACAAACGCCCCGCTCCCCTATATGCCTTTTGGAGCCGACCGCAATAGCGAGGCGGAACCGGGCGATCCTTTCGCTTATGTGGACGAAGTTCACGGATGGACAGATGAAAACGGCTATTTCGATGTTCCCATCTCGAACGGCTGCTGGGAGGTGTATCTTGACAGTCTGGACACGTCACAGCGGGGACTCCTTGAACCCGAGCGCGTCTCGGAGGATTGCGGTTTGATGGTATCTGGCGGAAACGTCACGGGCACTTCTTACGCCCTGCGGCCGATTTGCGCTTTCGCAACCGGGCGCGCGGAAAACGTCCTCACTCATGAACCGCTCGAGGGGGCCACAATCGCCGCCACGCCGCCGGGGAGTTGGGACTGGGTGGCAAAGAGCCAGTCAGACTCGCAAGGGCGCTTCGCCATCGGCTTGCCCGCGGGCCAGTGGAATATACGCGCGCAGTTGGAGGATGAAGGCGTTTTGTTTGGCTCGTGGATGGCGCCAGACACAAATCAGTTGGTTGCGATCACATGCGGCGGATCGTCCCAGGATGCCGGAACTTTCGGATATCTTCCGGCCGACCGCCATGTTGATATTCAGGTCGTTCTATCTCCCTCGACGCCGCTTCAGGATATGGATCTGTATCTCTACGGAGACGATTCCTCCACCTCCCTGCCCTATTATGTCCCGAACCTGAAGACGGGTCCGGATGGGCACGTGACTATCCCCACACGCTCGACGGGCGTCTGGTGGATTGGCGTGAACAACGACGATCTTCCCTCGGGCGCGGATGAGGTTTTCCGCCATCGCCTGGACATCGTCGAGGAGGATGGCGGCATTCTGACAGTCTATCCGCGCGGCGCCCGCCGCCCCTACCGCGTGTATGGAAGCAACGAAAGGCTCCCGACCGGCTCGGGGGCCTCCTTCGGCCCGATCTATCCCAAGGACTATGGCTGCCCGCTTCTGGGGCGCGCCACGGGCACGGAGGCGTTCTCTGGCTCGTTCCCGTATTACTACATCGTCACGTATGATGGCTTTGTGTGGATCGACGCGCTGCAACTTTCAAACAATGCAACCTGGTATATCGACTGGTGGGGCAACGTGACGAATCTTGAGAAGGTGTCTGCCTCGCCCGATGGACAGTTTGCCGTCCTGGGCGAATGGAACGGGCAGCCGAGCGAAGGATTTCTGGAAGTGAATATGGAAGGCAGCACGGCGCCGGGGATTGTAGTGTATCATCCAGATGATTCGCCGGAAGTGCTTGTATTAAAAAGCATTTTGGGGCTGGTGCCTGCCTTGAACACGATGGATCGCAACGAAGACGGCGTGCTGGATGTCGGGGACCTGATTCTGACGTCTCCGCAGACGAGGAGATAACCACAAAGATACACAGGCACGAAGACACGAATTAATTGGGATGTTTAGCGGATAAAAACAATCCCTTTGTGTCTTCGTGCTTTTGTGATGATTTGCCTCTTAAGCAATTATCCAGAAGTCCGCCGGGCCAGGCGGTCGAGCAAGGCGACTGTCTCGGCGTCCATGCGCTCCGCCGTGAACTCGCGCTCGACGAGATCGCGTCCGCGCGCGGCCATGTCTTTCATTTCTCCGGGATGAGCGAGCGCCCAGCGCAGGCGCGATTCGAGATCGCGCGCGTCGCCAGTCCGGAAAAGCACGCCGGTCGATTCCGCGCGAACCACCTCGGGATTGCTGCTGGCATCCGACGCCACCACGGGCAGGCGGGCGGCCAGGGCCTCGAGCAGCGCGAAAGAAAGCCCTTCGGCGTGCGTGGGAAACACAAACAGATCGCAAGCGCGCAAGAATCGCGAAACGTCCGCGCGATGGCCCGTCAGAATCGCTCGTTTTCCTTCATCCCGGCCGGCTCCAGACGACATCTCGCGCGCCGCTTTCTCAAGCGCCTCGCGCATTGGCCCCTCGCCCATCCAAACAAAACAGACGTCGGGAAATTCGCGTGCGATGGGCGCCGCCGCCCGGGCGAGTTCCTCATAGCCTTTCGATTCGTCGAGGCGCGCCACGGTCAGGAGCAAGCGGGAGGACTCCGCGACGCCCAATTCGCGGCGCAACGCGGCGCGTTCGCTGGCGGCGAGGCGGTCTTGCGGCGCGCCTTCTCCGGACTGCTTATCCGGTTTCGTCATCGGGATTCCGTTGTAGATGCAAGTGATTTCCGCGGGCGGAATCCGGAATGCCCCGGCGAGAAGGCGGGCGTTGTGGCGCGAGATGGCCACCCATTGCTGTGGTCCGCGCCGCCGGGCGTTTGCGCACAAAGCCGTGCGCCAGCGCGGGAATTTATACCCCTCGCCAAACCATTGGAAAACAACGGTCGTGGGGATTTGCATCCTGGCGCAAGCGAGAATCGCACCCAATCCCTGGTTGGGGCTGGGAAGCGTGATATGGACCACGCCCGGGCGCAATTCGCGCAAGAGGCGGCGAGTTCGCAGGAAGTCCGCCCCCCACCGAATCGCAAGCGCGGCGCGCCCTTCGCGTCCGCTGATTGGGCGGAAATCGAGCGGATGCGCCTTTGCGCCAAATTCCGCGAAGGCCGCCTCGAGCGAGCGCGTGGCCTCCACAAAGGGAAATGCCCCATGCACCTCGAACCGCCCGGCGGCGGCACAGGCGCGCGCAATCCGCAGGGCATATTCCGCCGCGCCGCCGTGGACAATCGAGGGAATCACAAATAACGCGCGGCGACGGGAATCGGAAGATGAAGGAGGCATAAAAGGGCGGAATCGGACGGTTGCGGATTTTTGCGGCCCTGGAGGAATAGACAGGATTCACAAGATGAAAAGGAAAAAACAACCGGCCAGTGTTATTTTCTTCTTGTCTTGTCCATCTTGTTCATCCTGTCCAATCTTTATTTCAGAAGGTTTCGGCGAGTGTTTCGAGGCGGCGGCGCGCCAGTTGGAGCGATTCCGCGGCTTCGGCGCTTTGCGGATTCGCCGTTCCTTCGGCCCAGACGGCCTCGATCGTTTCGACGCCGAGGAACGGAAACAGCGCACGGCAATACGACTCGAGGAATTCGTGCGCCCGCAGGGGCGATTGCGCGCCGTAGCAGCCGCCGCGGCTGCCGATCAGCAGGAGTTTCTTGCCTGGATGCAACGGGCGCGGACCGGCCTCAGTGAACTCGAACGTCTTGCCCGGGCGGACAATCAGATCGATCCATGCCTTGAGAATGGCCGGGGGGCCGAAATTCCACATCGGCGCTGTGATGACAATGCGTTCTGCGCGCACAAAAAGCCCCGAAAATCGGTCGCTGGCCAGCAACGCCCACGAAGGCCCGCGCGGCGGTTCGCCTCCGCCCCAGAGCGCTTGCGCGGATGCCGGAACGATGCCAGCCGCATTTTCTCCCTTGCCGTCTTCGGCGGATTCCTTTTTCTCCGCGTCCGTTCCCGGCGCAGGCTCCTTTTGCGGCGCGTCTTTTTGCGCCGAAGGGGGCGTCAGCAGCGAGGCAGTCACCGCGTCGAGATACGGAACGTCCTCGCGGTGGAGGTCAACATTCACCAGCGTTTCGGCGGGATGAAATGCCTGGCGCCGCTGGAAAAACTCCGCCGCGAGCGTTCGCGAGACGGACATCTCCGCAGGCTTCGGATTGGCAAGGATGTGAAGCAATACAGCCACGGCAAAGGCCTCGCGGGAATGCAGCGGATGGAGACTTGCGTTCGGGCCGCGGCGCGGATTGGGGTGCGAAGAAACGCATCCGCCGCCGTAACGACCGGAAAGCTTCTACCTATTTGGCGATGCATTGACAAGCAAACAAGCTTTGCCTGTTGCTCGTGCTGGAATCAGGCGCTTGCATCCCGGCATTTCGCGGCCCGCCGAGGGCGCATCCCGCCCGCGGCGCAGGAGATCTTGAAAGCGGCAGCAATCCGAGAAGGAGTCGCCGTATCTGTGGCAGACACTCGGGCCTGGAGGCCCGCGCCACTTGCCACATCCAGGAGTTCCAGCTCTTCCTGCCCGCGCCATCCACTGAATGCTTGATTTGGCATTTGGAATCGGTTCAGAGTTGAACCGGCGGAGTTGCATGGATTGGTTGCCTGGCGTGAGCGCGGTTCCTGCCAGGATTCCTTTCCTGCTTCGCCGCGGGCGTGCCTTAATTTTATCCTCCCCGAATGAAAGGCGTCGAAAACGTGTTCCCCACCGCGGTGCTCGGCCCGTATGAATTGCGCATCGAGTCCGGCAGGGTTCTCGTCTTTCATCACGTCCTTCTCAAGGACGTCCCGCTGGCCGAACTCTCCATGGCGCTTGTTACCCGCGAACATGGCACGGAATCCTTTGTGCCGGTTCGTTTCGATCTTGAAGACAATGCCTTCAACCTTCAGGCTCATGTTCGCGACCTGATCACGCTCGATTTGTTTATCGAAGAAAACGAAGCGCTCCACGGTCTTTCCGCCCGCGCGCGCCTTGTCAATCCCGCGGAGGACATGGCCTGCCGACTCCTCATTGGACTTCGAAACATCAAGGGCGATTCCCCGCGATGGATGATTCCGGGCATTTTTTACAAAAACAACCGTCCGCCCGGATGCTTGCGCATCTTTCCCACTTTCGATCCGGGTAAAAAAGACCCGGACAAAATGATTTCGCCCTCGTGGAGTTTCCGCGCTGACCGCGCTGCCACGCCCGCCGTTTTCGCCTGGACGTCGAGCCTGGGCGCATGGGTGCTGACCGAGGAGCGGGTGGGCGCAACGGACGACAACCGCCAAGGCGTCGGCATGACCGGCATGTATTTCCACGGTGGCGGCGCGCTCGCGGAAATCGGCGTCATGCTCCCTTATGTCGAAGAGCCTGTGAAATACTCTTATTGCCATCCCGAGCGCACGGCGCCCGAGGAAACATGGATGTGGATCGAACGCGGATTCACAGTCGAATGGAGCTTGTTTTTCGGCCTTCAGCCGCATGACTTGCATTCCTACGCGCCGATCCTGCGTGCCAACGCCGGGCGCACCGCCCCTTCCAATCCCCTGCGCCCCTGGCTTTTGCCCGAGGAGGCCGAAACCCTGGCCGCCGAAGGCCTTATGGCATGGCACGCCAGCGCCGAAAAAGGCGTCCTCTACGAAACCGCCAGTTTCGACAAGTATTTCGGCACGATGGGATCGCACGTCCACCGCGCCAACATGCACTCAGGCTGGCTGAGCGGCACTCTGCCCGCTTACGCGCTTCTCCTCCACGGCCACGACCGGCGCGATGAGGGCGCCCAGAACCTTGCGCGCGCTATTCTCGATCACGTCAGCGAAGGCATCTGCCCTCTTGGCTGTTTCTGGCCCGAGTGGACGGAAGAAGCCGGTTGGAGCACGGGATGGAATCCACGCGACAACTGGATTCAATCGCGCACGATTGCCGAAGCCACTCTGTTCATGGTCCGCGCCCTTCGCCTAGACATGCATTGCGGAATGTCGCATCCTCGATGGTTTGATGCTGTTCGCTCCAATCTCGAATTTGCCATTTCCCGCCAGCGCGAGGACGGCAATTTCGGCACGTGTTACGACATTGAATCGGGCGGCGTTGCCGAGGAGAAAGGATGCGCGGGAATGCTTTGGATCGCCGCGCTGGCCGCGGGAGGCGCGCTGCTTTACGATCCGCGCCACCGCGATGCCGCCGCACGAGCGGGCGCTTACTACGCGCGGTTCATTGAAGACGAGTTCCTTTACGGCTCGCCCGAGGACCAGTTCCTTACACCGACCTCCGAAGACGGCTTCTGCGCGCTTATCTCCTACTTGCTGCTTTATGAATTCGACCGCAATCCCAAATGGCTCGATCTTGCGCGGCGCGCCGCCGACTGGGCGCTCACCTTCCGATTTTCTTATAATGTCGTTTTTCCCAAAACCACGCTTCTCGGGATGTATGACTTCCGCACGCGCGGCACAGACCTTTCTTCGCCTGCCAATCAGTGCCTTCACTCTTGGGGGCTGGCGGCGTATCCGGAATTGGTCAAATTGTCCGCGCTGACAGGCGACCCGTATTATCGCGAACAGGCGGAGAATCAGCGCATCGCCTGCTTGCAGATGATCGCCCGCGAGGATGGCGATTTTGGAGCGCGGCGCGGCATGATTCCCGATCAAATTTATCAAACCGACTGGTGGCAGCCCAAGGGCCGCGTTCTCGAACTTTCTCACGCATGGACCGCCGGGGTGGTGCTCTATTCCAATCTCGCCATGCGCTATACGTCGATCGCCTCCCTGACGCCGCCGCAGGTCCAAAGGCCAGCCCCTCCCTACTCTGCGTATGCGGCGCCTGGCGCGGCGGCACCCTCCTCCCCAGTCCCCGCCCCCGCCCCGACAGCTTCGAGGCTCGCCACGCCGCCTGT
>CAYUNT010000097.1:0-16964 GCA_964446285.1 uncultured Candidatus Sumerlaeota bacterium
TCCCACAACATCAAACCCACCTACAACCGCTGCAAAAAAATGAGATGCGCCCTTCCATCCCCCCGCGCGCGCTTAGCGTTTGACAAGGCATGGAAAATGCCTGAAAAAGACTCAACTTTGAAGTAGAAAGGAACATATTTATGACCCGCCGTTTTCATTTTCCCAGACTTCGCGGCTTTACCCTGATCGAGTTGCTGATTGTGGTTGCGATCATTGCAATCCTCGCGGCAATCGCAATTCCGAACTTCCTCGAAGCGCAAACGCGCTCGAAGGTCTCGCGCGCCAAGGCGGACATGCGTTCGCTCGCAACGGCAATTGAAGCCTACCGCGTGGACACAAACCGTTATCCGCCGGACTACGGAACGCAGCCCACAACGCTGTATTCGTCATATCTGCCGCGCCTCGTATGGCTCTCGACTCCGATTGCCTACATCACGGCCATTCCCGAGGACCCATTCGCGGCGGCGGCCATCAGCCGGAACGCCTCAATGGCAACGCCCTACCACGTGCCGTATCCGAGTGGGCCGCTTGTGCATCCATTCACGTTTGACTATGCCTATCGCATCACCGCCACCGGGCAGGATGAGGATGCGCTGTATCCCGGGTTATGGACAAACCGCATCTCGCGCGGGTTTTCCAACGTGATGTGGGCGATGAAATGCGTCGGTCCGGATCTCGAAGCGACTGTGCTGGGCGCCACCACCGCGACGACTTACGATCCAACCAATGGAACGATCAGCACGGGCGATATTTTCCTGCTGGGGCCGGGCCTTGGCTTCGATGCAGGGCCGGTGCACTGAGCGCTGCTTCCGGCATTGCTACTTGAGATTCGCCAGATGCAAGGAACATGCTCGAAACGCTCGCAGGACCGGGACGGATTGAGAGAGGTGGGTTAGTATATCCTGCGGCCTGCGATATCGGCAGGGAATGAATGGCCGCTTTCAAAAACCCGATCAATTGGCTGATAGCAGCATTGGCTGCATTCGTTGTCTGCGTAGCGGGATTTATCCTTTTCGCCCAAATAACCGGAAATATCGAAGCAAGTGTAAGAACGCGGCACTTTCGCATTCAGAAAGTTCTGGATAACGCTAGTATTCAGGAGTTCACCAGGATCAAGCCCAAGGATGGCTTTGCCATGTGGACTGCCTATCGGTGGGAAGCGCCTGCAAAACCGGGATCGCGATCAAGCGATGCATTTTCGGTTATGTTCGGGCAAAAGCAGGCGATTGTTTTTTCCGGTGACGCCAGCGCGGCAATTGAGATTTTAAAAGAAGCGGAACAAGCACATGACACTATC
Organism: uncultured Candidatus Sumerlaeota bacterium; assembly: GCA_964446285.1. GTDB lineage: Bacteria > Sumerlaeota > Sumerlaeia > SLMS01 > CAYUNT01 > CAYUNT01. The sequence goes on from CAYUNT010000097.1 coordinate 1,298, forward strand.
CAGTTGGACCGTTTCCGCTATAATCCCACCAACGGGACCAACTCGGAAGGCATGGAGTTTCGCGTGTTTCCCCAATAGGGAGAGAAAAGAGCGGCTACGTTAAGTTATGCCCCAAATCCCCGCCTCATAAAAAATCTTGCTGCACCGCGCTGGGGTTTCCTTTATCTGTGCCGTCGCGCGCGGGAAAATGGCATTGTTTTGCCGTTTTGAAAACGCCGTGGCGAGGCGCCTCCGCTTGCGCCTCCATCGTCGCAAACCGCAGAGAATCACGGGCGGGACGCCCGTGCTCCTTTAGGGAAACCTTGGGCGAGACGCCCAAGCCACCGGCGCAAAAAATCACGGACGAGACGCCCGTGCTCCTTTAGGGAAACCTTGGGCGAGACGCCCAAGCCACCAGCGGATCGTCTGAATTGCAGTTGGAATCATTTGTTTTCGTGGAGAAGGTTCCGCCCATGAGCTCTTGTTCTTCCGCCCCTGCACAATCGCTTTCGTGGCCCGAGCGGGCACAGCGTGTCCTCTTCAATAACTACGGCGCGCGCGACGTCATGCTTGTGCGCGGCAAGGGATGCCGCGTGTGGGACAGCGAAGGGCGCGAGTATCTCGACTTCCTCGCCGGAATCGCGGTGTGCAGCCTGGGCCATTGCCCCCCGGCCGTCGTCGAGGCGCTGCGCCGCCAATCGGAACTCCTTTTCCACTGCTCGAACTTTTTCCTCATCGAGCCGCAAATCCGCCTGGGCGAACTTCTTGTCGAAAAAACCGGCCTGGACAAATGCATGTTCGTCAACACGGGCGCGGAGGCGACGGAAGGCTCGATCAAACTCGCCCGCTATTACTCGAATAAAACCTATGGCATGGAAAAACGCTCGACAATCCTTACCTGCACGGGGTCGTTTCACGGGCGCACGATGGGCGGACTGAGCGCCACCCACTCATCCAAATGCCGCGATGGCTTTGATCCATTTCTCCCCGGATTCCGCTTTGTGGAATATAACAACCCGGCCGACCTGCGCGCCAAAATGGACGACACCGTCTGCGCCATCCTTTTCGAGACGGTCCAGGGCGAAGGCGGCATTCGTCCTGCCAGCGAGGAGTTTCTGCGGACGGCGCGCGCCCTTTGCGATGAGCACGATGCCTGCCTGATTCTCGACGAGGTTCAATGCGGATTCTCGCGCACGGGACACTACTTCGCCTGGCAGGCTTGCGAGGGGTTGAAACCCGACGTAGTGGCGCTTGCCAAGGCGATTGCCGGCGGAGTCCCCGTCGGCGCGATTGTGGCGCGCGGCAAGTGGGCCGATGTTTTCGAGCCGGGCAAGCACGGCACCACATACGGCGGCAATCCGCTGGCCACGGCGGCGGCGCTGGCGGCCGCGGGCGAACTGCTCACCGATAAAATGCTTGCTCATGTCCGCGAAACGGGCGCTTTCCTGCGCGCCCGCCTCGAAGCCCTCGCCCCGCGCCATCCGGTAATTCGCGAGGTGCGCGGATGCGGCCTCATGCTTGGCGTCGAACTCGCCGAACCGGGCGCGGATGTCTATAAGGCTTGCCTGCGCCGCGGACTCATTATCAATTGCACTGCGATCAAGGTGCTGCGCATTGTTCCACCGCTGATCGTGACGCGCGAAGAGTGCGAAAAAGCGGTGGGAATCATTGATGCCGCGCTTTCGGAAGTCTTTGGCGCTCCGCGCGCCTGATCCATACTCCAGTTTTTACACGGCCCGGGCTATGCAATTTCGCCAGCCGGGCAAAGATTACTACTTTTCCGGAGAATCGTCTGATGAGCAAAAAAACCGCTGCATCCCCCAAGCCATTGCGCCACCTGCTTTCGATTGCCGATCTCACGCGCGAGGATGTTGAGAAACTGTTCGCCCTGACGCGCGAACTGAAGGACGAACTCAAAGCCGCGCACGCCAAGCGCGTCTTGCCCAAACCGCGCCTCCAGGGCGCCGTGCTCGCCATGATCTTTCAGAAACCCTCGCTGCGCACGCGCTGCACGTTCGAGGCGGGCATGTATCAACTCGGCGGACACGCCATGTATCTCGCCCCGAGCGACATCGGCCTTGGGCGCCGCGAATCTGTGAAAGACGTGGCGCAAAGCCTCGGACGCTGGGCACAGATCATCATGGCCCGCGTGTTCATGCAGACCACGATCCACGAACTCGCCGACCACGCAGGAATTCCGGTCATTAATGGCCTTTCCGAACTCGAACACCCCTGCCAGGTGCTGGGCGACTTTTTTTCAATGCTTGAACATCACGGCTCACTGAAGGATTTCCGCCTGACCTGGGTGGGTGACGGATTCAACGTGTGCAACTCGCTGATGCTGCTTTCGGCGATCATGGATGTCCATCTGACGATGTCCACGCCAAAAGGCTATGATCCGCCGGATTCGATTTGGAAATTGGCGCACAAGTTGAATCCGCGCGCAGATGAATTTCTGAAGATCGAACGCGACCCCGCGCGCGCAGTTGCAAATGCGGATGCCGTTTATACGGACATCTGGGCCAGCATGGGACTCGAAACCGAAGCCGAACAGCGCAAAAAGGACTTTGCGCCCTACCAGGTGAACGCGGCCCTGATGGAAAAAGCGCCGAAACACGCCGTCGTGATGCACGACCTTCCCGCCCACCGCGGCGAAGAAATCACCGACGAAGTTATGGACAGCCCGCGCGCCGCGATTATATGGGATCAGGCCGAAAACCGCCTCCATGTGCAGAAGGCGATCATGTGCACGCTGGCCGGCGAATAAGGGCTTATCCGAAAACTCACCCAAGAATCTTGGACGAGACGTCCAAGCCACCAGAGGTTTTCGGATTAACCTCAAGACAGACGTTTCCGAAAACGCCGATAACACAACGCGGGGGGCCTCGCACACACGCCCCCCGCAGTTGTTTTAAGCCCATGTGGAAAACGATTTTGGGCCTGGGTATGTTTGAAAGATCGGATTCGTTAGCGGGGATGGTGAATTATTTGCCACCTTCCAGGAAGCAATAGGGGCGGGGAAGATGCCATTCGTGAGGCGCGCCGATAATTCCCACGCCGCCTCGATTGATCCACACGCGCTGAATTCCCTCTCGCTTGTAAGCCCGGAAGCCGTTCTCGCGTTTGCTGCGGCCCGGATCGCTCACCAAAATCCGCCCATCGGCGTCGATTCCGCGCAAAACGATGATGTGGCCGCCTGTATCGTAATTCGGCGCTTCCTCCAGGTCACCTTTCCTGATTTGCAGGCTCACGATGATGGGCAAACCGAGCCGGAAATACGGTTCGGCTTCATCGAGCGAACGGAAGCGCTCGACCCAGGTGTCGAGGCCCGACTCGGACAAAACCTGCGCGGCGCGAGGCCAGCATCCGTAAATCCCCGCGCGGCGGTCAAAGGCCCGAGCCGCCACGTCCGTCGTCGGGCACGAATCCCCGAAGTATTCCTTCACAATCGAAACGCTTGTCGGGCAGCATATATAGTCTTCAAGCGGAGGACCTATCACCTGCGTGCGCCAGGGAACGCGGGCAAGGTCAAGCGTCAACGCTCCGGAATTCACTTTCGACGGCGCGGCGGGCAAATCAGCAAGCAATTGGCGGCGCATTTCCACGCGTTTGGCGTTTGGCATCACTTCAGCGGGCGGCATAACCGGATTGGCGGCGGCCAGCGCGAAATGCCGCAAGCGCGGACGCGATGCCCAGCGCACGAACTCTTCGGCGCGGCTGGACGGCGTTGCTGTTGTTGCGGTTGATGCGGAAGTTGTCGTGTCACCGAATGCGGAGCCTTTCCAAAACCGAATTCGCCACTGAATCGCCACTGCCGGTTGATTGGCGATCACGTAATCGTCATCCACGAGAACGAAAGAGTCCTTCATCATTAGCGGCGGTGAAGTCGGGTCGTCTGTGCCGTCTGTGCCGAGGTCATACCATGCGCTCCAAGTGGAGGGAGAAGAGCAAGCGAGTTGTGGGTTGTGAGTTGTGGGTTGTGAGTTGGAAGCACCCGGCTCGGATGGATCCGCCGCCCAGCGAAACCGCAAATCCACAGCGAAACCCATTTGCGCGGTATCGAATTCGACATTCCACGAAGGCAGGAATTCCGTGGCGGGGAAAGGCAATTTCACCTCGGGAGACATATAAACATGATAAGGCAAAGGCGTTGCGGAATTTCCGTATTCTCTCGGCGGAAGCGAATCGCTCCAGGCGAGGCTGCCATCGGGATCAAGGCGCATTCCGCGCAATACGCCCGCGGAAAAATCCTCCGCGCCGCGCCAGACAAGAAGCGCATCCGCCGAGGCATCCGATCCTTTCAGGCGATGCGCCTGGGCATTGCCGTTCCAAATCGCGAATATGACCAAAAGAAGCGCCCAAAAGGATATGGCGAGCCGGGAAGTTTGCGATGGCATACAGCTGCTCCGATGACTTGGTAGACAAAGGCGGGACCTATGCGACTTATGAGACCTATGGGACTTATGAGACAATTAGGGCCTGACAATGAGTGCAACCCGCAACCTACTCCAACAATTCGCAACCCACTCCGGCAATCCGCGGTCCCTGCCCACGATTCGCCATTCCCTGCCACCCGCCCGCTATTTGCTATTCACTGAGCACGGCCCGCTGATTACTGTTCGCGATCTTTCTCACAGATCACAACCCGCAACTCCCAACTCCCCTTACGGCCTCCGCGCCAGGCACAACAGCGTCACCCCCTGCGGCAGTGAATGCCGGCGCAGCCACCACGCCTCGACTTCGAGCAGCTTGATGAGCGCCTGGTTGATGATCCGGGGCAAGACGATCAGATGCGTCTTGGGCGAGTGATTGTTGGCCGATTTTTTACGTTTCAGCCAGCGCTGCAGCCGCCGAAACGCCACAATCGGCGCGTAGGTGGTCGAGATGGCAAACGAGAATTTTTCCAGCCGGAATCCGCCTTCTTCGAGCAACCGCCGCAATTGCACGTCCGAATAGCGCCGGTAGTGATGCAGCGCTTCATCGTGCTCGCTCCAGAGCCATTGATGCGCCGGGACGGTGATGACAGCGCATCCGCCCGGCCGAAGAACACGGAAAAACTGCTGCACCAGCAGGTCATCGCGCTCGACGTGTTCGAGCATGTCCAGCGCCAGGATCAGATCAAACGAGGCATCGCGAAACGGCAGTTGAATCACATCCGCCTGCACCAGCCGGTCAATCCCGCGTTTGCGGCAGAAGTCCATCGCCAGATGCGAAAAATCCAGTCCAACCGGCTGATACGGGGCCAGGCTCTGCAGCATCAACCCCGTGCCGCAGCCGACATCGAGCACTTGCGCGCCCGGCCGCAGCAATCCATGCGCCTCGAGGCAGGCCGTGATGATCTTCTTGCGACCCTGGAACCACCAATAGGTGCTTTCCAGGGCAAACATTTTTTCATATTCGATCGGTTCCATTGAGGCTCCCGGCAGGCGGCGATGGAGTCCGCTTGTTTACTCCTCCACGAAAACTCCCATAGCGCGGTATTTCTCGAAGCGGCGCTGGAGCAATGCATCGGTTGTCATAGCGCAGAGCTCATCGAGATGGCGCGCCACGACTTCCTCGACGCGCTCGAATGCCTCATTGGGAAACCGATGCGCGCCGCCGAGAGGCTCGGGGATGACTTCATCGATCACTTTAAGTTGGATCAAGTCCGTAGCGGTGAGTTTGAGGGCTTCGGCCGCGCGCGGAGCCATGGCGCGGTCGCGCCAGAGGATCGCCGCGCATCCTTCCGGCGAAATCACGCAATACCATGCATTTTCCTGCATCAGCACGCGGTCGCCCACGCCAATCCCCAGCGCCCCTCCGCTCGCGCCTTCGCCAACGACCGTGACAATGACCGGCACGCGCAGCGTGAACATGTCGCGGATATTGCGCGCGATGGCTTCGGCCTGCCCGCGCTCCTCGGCGCCGATGCCCGGATACGCCCCGGGCGTGTCGATAAAGATGAGAATCGGCATCCCGAATTTTTCTGCGTTTCGCATGACGCGCATCGCTTTGCGGTAGCCCTCGGGATGCATCATGCCGAAATTGCGCCGGATATTTTCACGGACGTCTTTGCCCTTTTGCTGGCCGATGACGGCCACCGGGCGTTCGCGAAAACGTGCGTATCCGCAAATTACAGCCTGGTCGTCCGCAAATCCGCGATCCCCATGCACTTCGACAAAGTCGGTGCAAAGCGCTTGAATGACGTCGAACGAGCGCGGGCGTTCCATGTGACGGGCCAATTGCACGCGTTGCCAAGGCGTCAGGCTCGAATACACCTCGCGCCGAGTCGTTTCCAGGCGTTTTTCCAGGTCGCGAATCCGCGCTTCTATGGCGGGGTCTTCCCCTCCCCGCCGCCGCAGCCCATCGAGTTCCTCCTCGAGCATCTGGATAGGCCGCTCAAAATCAAATGCCATCTGAGCCATTCTTCAGTTTCTCCCAATACAGCCGGTTTAGGCGCTCTTGTTCATCCTCGGGCGCAGTGGCTCCTAAGACGAGCGCATCCGGATCGCAGGCAGGTCGCACATGCGTTTGAGTTGCTGGCATCGCGTGCTCAGGCGCCCCGGGCTGGCTTTCAGAAGGCCCGATACGCCCATGCCCTCGCACGCGAACGAAGCCATCGCGGTTCCCACCGTGCAGGCTTCCACCATCAGGCGATTGCTCTGCCGTTTCTGGCGCGCAATCCAGCCCACCATGCTCCCCGCGAACGTGTCGCCCGCGCCTGTGGTGTCTTCCAGCCGGGCCAGCGGGAAAGCGGGAATGAACACCACCCCACTTTTCCATACCAGCATGGCCCCGTGCTCGCCTTTTTTCACCACAACGAATTCCGGACCGAGATCGAGCATGGTTTTGGCGCCCTCGAACAGGTTCGGCTCGCCTGTGTAGGCGCGGATTTCATCGGAATTCATCAGCAGGCAATCCACGCGCCGGATGGCCTCGGTCAAACGGTCCTTTTTGCTCTCGATCCAGTAATTCATGGTGTCGAGCGCCACGAACCGGCGATTTGTCAGTTGATCCAGGACCAATATCTGCAAGTCCGGGTCGATATTGGCCAGGAATACATAAGGAATCTGCGCAATGTCCGCCTTCATCTCGGGCCGGAACGTCTCGAACACATTCAGTTCCGTGGAGCGCGTATGAGCCACTCCCAGCGTTCCTTCGTAGTAGCCCGACCACCGGAACGTGCGTCCGGGAGCCACCTGGAGATTGTCGAGCAAAATTCCCCGATGCTGGAGCAGGCGCCGGTATTTAGGAGGAAAATCCTCGCCGACAACGCCCAATACATGGGTCCGTTCGAAGAGCGACGACGCAAGCGACGCATAACTGGCCGAACCGCCCAGCGTATCGGGCGCGCTGCCTGTTGGGGTGTCGATTGTATCCAGTGCGATGGATCCAACAACTAGAACGCTGCTCATAAGGGGCTATTCCTGAAATGAGAATGGCAAAACGATTGGCACTCTATCTACACAAGCAATCCTGCGCGCCGGCCAAAGCCGCAACGGGACCAGAAACTGAGCGTTGCATCGGACTTGCCAGAGAGGACTGGCGGCTTCGGCAGATAATCCTCCGCTCCTCGCGCCACGGCAGCAATAGAAAGGCCAGCGCGGAAGCGGGAGGGCCATCGCCTGTGCATGACTCCCCCGGCCCAGCCTTCCGAAGTCAAGGAAATTCCCATCCGGCGCAATCCTTTTGCCTTTTGCCCGGGGCGCCCAGACATTTCGGATGGGCGGAAAAAAGACCTCCGCCGCGGCCCTCGTGCGGGGCGGGAACCGCGGCGGAGAATCATAAACGACATCCCTGGGGATTGCCAGGGGCGAGAAGAAACCGGCACTCACTTCGACTTCTTTGCCGGTTCGGCTTCTTTTTTGGCCTGTCCTTTTGACTCGCCCTGCTGCTTGACGTCCTTCGCCTTTTCCTTGGGCTGATCGGACGTCTGGGCCGAAGCGCCAGGGGTTTGGCTGCGGCGGCCGGCGCCAAACTGACCCATGATTTCGTCCATGCTCAACTTGCCATCCTTATTCTTATCAAGGGTCTGCAGGGCAGTGGAGGCGTTCGCGAGTTCGTCGGCGCTGAGCGCTCCGTCCTTGTTGGCGTCAATGGCGGCAAAGATCGGATTGCGCGTCGCCATGCCTTCTCCGCGGCGGCCCTGGCCTTGAGCGGCCTGGCCTTCCGCACCCGGGCGCGGGCGGCGAACTTCATCTTCGGTGATCTGTCCGTCCTTGTTCTTGTCCAGGGTGAGCAGCGCCTTGGTGGCCGAAGTCAACTCATCCGCGGAAACCACTCCGTCATTGTTGCGGTCCAGGGCGGAAATGAGCAGAGGAACCGGACGAGAACGGCCCTCGCGCGCGGGGGAAGCGGCCTGACCGGCCTTCTTTTCCGAATCAGCCGCGGCGGCGGCGGATTTCGCGGGGGCAGACTCGGTGGAGTGAGCGGCGCCCGCCTTCTTGGCGGTTGCGGCGGCCGGCTTTTTCGCCGCCGGGGCATCCGCAGCTTTTGACTGCTGCGCGAACGAAATAGCGGACAGCGAGATAACCATGCCAAGGAACAGGAAAACACGATACACAGACGCGGCGTTCTTTTTCATCAAAGTTCTCCTTTGCCACTTGTGGCGATTCGCGCCAGGCATACTTCGATGCCAATTTGCGCGATTTTCTTTTCTGTATGACGCTTGCCAGGCATTTCCGGGGATAGCGAGGGCGTGGAAAATACCGCTTTTCGCTTCCTTGGCTGCCTGAGCCATATTATTGATGTTAGCAACTCTTGTGCCGGTCAGATTGGCAATTCTTGTGCCGGTTTGCGCTTGGTTGCATCTTGACAGCAGCAAGCAGCCTTGGTGATCTGGCGGGCGCACGCAAGACCCCATGCACCTTCCCGAATTGGCGAATTGCGTGCATTTTCGCGCAATTGCCCCGTTGAAAGGGGAATATTGCAGCACGCATTGACTTGGAGGGCCGCCGGAAGGACAGTGTGGGGCCGCAGGGATTCCATCCATCCTGCTTAGGAGACACAAGCGGATGGACCCGCCACCCGGTCCCGCGCCATTCTGGCACGCAGGGTGTTGTTTCACTAGCAATTCCCAACGGTTCGTCGCGCCGTGATTCGCATCACCAATTTGCATAAATCCTTCGGAGCGAAAAAGGTCCTCCAGGGTCTTTCGCTCGAGATCGCCGCCGGGGAAACCCACGCCATAATCGGACGCAGCGGCGACGGCAAAAGCGTGCTGCTCAAGCACATCTGCGCCCTTCTGGCGCCGGATTCGGGAGAAATCGAGGTGGCGGGCCGCCGCCTCGACCTGCGCGACCGCGATTCGGTCCGCTTTGTCCGATCCAAGGTGGGCATGGTCTTCCAATACGCCGCGCTGTTCGATTCCATGAGTGTGCGCGAGAATATCGGGTTCGCGCTTGACGAAACCAGCCGGAAATCCGAACAGGAAATCGACCAGATCGTCGCGCGGCTTCTTGACGAGGTCAATTTGCCGGGGACCGAGCCGCTTTTGCCCGCTGAACTGAGCGGCGGAATGCGCAAGCGCATCGGCCTGGCGCGCGCCCTGGCGCCCGAACCCGAAATCATCCTCTACGACGAACCAACCACCGGTCTGGACCCCGTGACGACCGACATCATCAACGCGCTCATCCTGCAAACCCAGCAGCGTCACGGAGTGACTTCCATTGTGGTCACGCACGACATGAAAAGCGCATACAAGGTGGGCAATCGCATCTCGATGCTCTACGAGGGGAAAATACTCTTCACGGGCACTCCGCGCGATTTCCAGGAAACGCCCAATCCGTATGTCCGCCAGTTTGTGGACGGCTTGGCAAGCGGCCCCATTACAGATAAGGATCAGGAACAGGTGCTCCAGCGCGCCTATGAGGCCGCCGGACATGCCGGACATACAAAGCCATCCAAACCGCCAGCCCAGGCCGCCAAAGAAGGAGAGAAATCCTCATGATTCGACGCCCCACGCCCACCGCTTTGGTTGGATTTGTGGCCCTGGGGTCGCTTTTGCTCCTGCTGGGATTCACGTTCCTGATAAAGAAGGCGCTGTTTGGCCCGCGCCGCGAAATTAATGTGTTGTATGAGCGCATCAGCGGCCTCGAGGTCGGTTCGCCCGTGTATGTGGCGGGCGTGTATGCGGGCGAGGTCGTGCGGATCAGCTACCGTCCGCAGTATCTCGGAATGCCCGTGGTCGTTACGGTGGCGATCAAACACAAATTCGACATCCATCAGGATGCGAACATCCAGATCGCGCAGGCGGGGCTTTTGGGCGACAAACGAATTGAAATTGATCCGGGAACGACGGACGCGCCGCTCGTATCGGATGGAGATACAATCACCGGCCAGCCGCAGTTCGATATGGGCCGGTCGTTCAAAGAGGCACAGCAAATCGTCTCGGACCTTGCGGTGTCCGTGCGCTCGCTGCGCGACTTCCTGACGGACGAGGCCAACCTCGGGGCATTGCGAAATTCCCTGAAGGCGCTTGAGGAAACGCTCATCAACGTCAATGGCGTGGTGTTGCGCGTGGATGGGCTGCTGACGCAAAACGAGCGCGACATGAACGAACTGGTTGCGAATTTGCACGAGTTGTCCGGCCAGGCGCTGCGCATCGCCGGCAAGGCCGAGAAACTGGTGGATACGTCTGATCGCGAGATCGCCGCCCTGAGCGGGAATCTGGCGCGTTCTGCAGATGCGCTTGTTACCGAATCGCGACGCCTGGCCGAACGGTTCGAACGCACCGCTGACGAATCTTCGGCGCTGGTGGCGGAAACCCGGTCGCGCCTGCGCCCGACGCTCGAAAATGTCGAGTCGGCGAGCGCCAGCCTGAGCGAAATTTTGCAGGGAATCCGCGAGGGACGCGGTACTGTCGGACAGTTGGTGAACAATCCCTCGCCGTTTATGGAACTTGATCGTGTGCTGCGCGCCATTCGCCGCGCGCTCGTGGGCGAATCCGGACCCAGCGCCGTCCTGGTCTATGAAGGCCTTCCCCTTCCGACGCCAACTCCTTCCGCGGCGATCCCCGCCAGTCCCTTGCCCTCTTCCGCCTCCGCGCCGTAGAGTCTTTGGATTGCCCTGGGTTATGCGGACGCCTGTCATGGGAAATTTACAGATCAACAGGCATGTTCCATTCCTTTTCTCGGAAATCCTCTTGATTGGCCCGATAAAGGTGGCTAGCCTAGTGCTGACAGTTTAGGTTGCAGGGTAAATTCCGCAATCTCCAAGGAGGTGATTCCGGCAAGCAAAAATGACACGGAATGGGTTCTCTTTTGCCGGATTACGGCAACTAACACAATTTGCAGGAGGGAAATTATGACTTGCAGAAACGCCTTTTTGGCGATACTTTTAGCCGCTTGCTTCTGTCTGCCCGCAATGGCGCAGAAAACCGTAGGCACATCAGGAACCGAAGGGTATCTCAGCATTGCCGCTTTGAATGATACAGGCTGGATTCGCGATGATGCCACTTACAAGGATGATGGCACGGCAGGCAAAACAATCTGGAACTTGGGATTCATGTTCTACGACGGAACAACACAATACTGGGCGGACTCGACCAATTTCGCGGCTCACACCACACGGCCCACAAACGGCACCGTCTCGAATCCCGACGCCCAGCACATGACCAACACCGGCATTACCTTTGCAAGCACGCCGAACCTTAGCGCCGATCTGGCTGTTACGCTCAGCAGCCCGACGGCCGCCAGCGCCAGAATTACATGGGCATGGACCTTCAAAAATTCCGGCGCAAGCCCCATCAACCTGCGCTTCGTCTGGTTTGTGGACGGCGATGTTCTTCTTCAGGGAACCAGCGAAACGAACGACTTGGTCGCGTTCACAAACAGCTCGAACAATAGCTATGGCGCGATCATTCAGGGCGAGCCGAACGGCACGGGCGGCGTGCGCACGCGTTCCGCCCTCCTGATGGATTCCACTACCGCTATGAGCTCGATTATGGGAATCTCTTATAGTGGCGGCCCGAGCTATTTCTGGTCGAGCCAGTATAACTTCTCCGATGGCGACGGCGCGGCCGCCTCGAATGGAATCCCGGCGACCTGGGCCAATATGATTACCAATGGCACGGCCAATCAGGATGCCAATGCAGACGACGTGGCCGACGCAGGCGCTGACAGCGGCGCGGCCATGCAGTGGGACCTCGTGGTTCCAGCTTCTCCTGGCCAAGTTGTTCTCACCCATACGCTGACCTTCGGCGGCACAACGGATGTTGGCCCGAATTCCTGGTCCGGCCCATCGGCCGTTCAGGATTGGTATTTGATGGACTAATTGGATTGCGGGTCTGAACGCCAGCAAAGCAGCCAAATAGAAAATCAAACAATTTCGCCTGCATCGGGGACGGCCGCTTCTCTTTGCGGCCGTTCCCTTTTTAAGGGCGCTGATTTTATTCCCACAGAACTCTGTCTTCCACGTCCACCTTGTGATAAAATGTCACATCAACCGCATCCGCGCATAAAAATAGATCGAGAAAATCAGAAGGACGGCAAGAAAAGGGGCCAGGGCGGAATCACCCGCCGGCAATTATAGAAAATGCTGGCGCGGCGCGCTCTTTTTCGCAATTAGGTCCGCAGCTGCCCCTGGCCGAAGACGATGAATTTGGCTGTGGTGAGTTCGCGCAGGCCCATCGGACCGCGAGCGTGGAGTTTATCGGTCGAAATCCCAATCTCCGCGCCGAGGCCATATTCGCCGCCGTCGCTGAACCGCGTCGAACAATTCACATGCACGCAAGCGCTGTCCACGGCGCGCAGGAAACGCATCGCCGTCGGGTGGTCGCGCGTCACGATAGCGTCGGTATGATGCGACCCGTAAGCATTGATAAATTCCATCGCCTCGTCCGCCGAATCCACAACGCGCACAGCCAGAATCAGCGCCAGATACTCAGTCGCCCAATCTTCTTCCGCCGCCTCGCGCACGATGTCGGGCCGGACGGCGCGCGCGCGCGCATCGCCCCGCAGTTCGACGCCTTTTTCGTGCAGCGCGGGAATGGCGCGCTCCAGAAACGCCTGCGCCACATCCTTATGCACCACAAGGGTTTCCATCGCGTTGCACACGCCCGGACGCTGGCATTTGGCGTTCACCACAATCGACAACGCCATGTCGAGGTCTGCCACCGCGTCCACATAAACCATGCAATTTCCATCGTAATGTTTGATAACTGGAATATGCGATTCGGCGACGACGCGCTCAATCAGGCTCTTGCCGCCGCGCGGAATCACCACATCGACGTATTTCACCGCTTTGAGCAGCGCCCCGACCACCGCGCGGTCTGCTGTCGGCACCACCTGGATGGCGCCCTGCGGAATTCCCGCCTCGGCCGCGCCGCGTGAGAGGATGTCCGCGATGCAGCGGTTGCTATGGAGCGCTTCCTTGCCGCCGCGCAGGATCGCCGCGTTGCCGGATTTGAGGCACAGCGCGCCGGCGTCGGCCGTAACGTTCGGGCGCGATTCGAAAATAATTGCAACCACGCCGATCGGCACCCTCATGCGCCCAACCCACAGGCCGTTGGGGCGCACATGCATATCGAAAACCTCGCCGACGGGGTCTTCGAGCGAAGCCACCTGGCAGAGCGCGTCGGCCATCGCTTCGAGGCGTTTGGGCGTCACTTCGAGCCGGTCGAGCATAGCCTCTGAAAGGCCCGCCTCGCGCCCCGCGTCGAGATCGCGGCGGTTGGCCTCGAACAGATGGTCTTTCTCTGCTTCAAGGAGGTCGGCCATGCGCAGGAGAGCGCGATTTTTCACTTCGGGCCGCAGCTCGGACAATTGTGCGGCGGCGCGGCGCGCGCGGACGCCCATGTCCTCGACAATCTGCTCGGGAGAGAGTTTGGCGGCTAATTCCGCGGCGGCGGTTGGATTTTCGCGCGTGTCGCTCATGGTGATAGACTCCTCGATTTCCGGTTCAGACGCGGAATTGTCTCGCGCCCGCATATCTTCGCCGATAATCCGCCGTTTGAGGGAAAAAGGCAAGCGCGGAGCGGACGGGGAAATCTTTCCAGGATTCCTTGATTAAATAACCATAAAGTCGCAACGACACAAACGAAAGCCCGGCGGAAAAACCGTTGAAACGGTTTCCTGGATAGTCCTCGATAGAACCTCGCGTTGAAACGCGAGGCGAATGATGGAATCTGTCTATTCGCCGCAGAAAATCCCAGGATATCTCGATTGTCTGCCCCCCCGCCACCGCCGCCGCCCCAATCGTCCTCATCGACTGCGCCCGCTTCTCAGCCGCCCGCCTGCCCGCCTCTATTCGGCGCGACGGTTCCCGTCTGGCGAGAGGCCGCGCGCTGGGCGAGGCGCAAGCATCTCGAAATTCGCCACGCGCTCGCCTCGGGTCCGGCCCGCGCCCGCGCCAACGCCGCGCTTAGCTGGCGCGAGTTCTGGCATGGTTGCACGCGCTTGCACTCGCGCCCGCGCCACATCCAGGTGGGCACAAACTGGTCGTGCAATCTTCAGTGTTCGTTCTGCCGTCTGACGCAAGACGCTGAACGGGCGCGCATTGTGGCGCTTCCGCGCGAGGGGCGCGAAATCGGCGGGGCGGCGTTGCGAGCGCTGCTTGATCTTTTGCCGGATGCCGAAGTTTTCCAACTCACGCCGCTTGGGGAACCGCTGCTCTGGAGCGGATTGCCAGCGTTGCTCGAGCGCCACGAGGCGCTCGGGCTGGAGAATTTGGCGCTGACCACAAACGGGATGTTGCTCGGGCGCCACGACTGGGCGGAGCGGCTTGTGCGCGGGCGGGTATTGCGTGTGTTTGTGTCGATCGACTCGTGTGATCCGGCCACTTACGCGGAAATGCGCGTGGGCGGGCGGCTGGCCGAGGTCGAGGCAGGGCTGGAGGCGCTCAATGAATCAAAGGCTCGCCTGGGCGCGGAGCGTCCCGAGCTGGTTCTGGCCGCGACGTTCATGCGCCGCAACATCGAGCACCTGCCCGCGATGGTCGATTTCGCCCGCCGCCATCGGTTCGCGGAGTTGAGCGTGCAGCTGATGGAGACGGAAAACCCTGCTCAGGAGCCGGAATTCCTTGGGCATCACATCGAACTGACGCGGCGGATGGTCGAGGAGTCGCTGCGGCGCGCGCGCGAGATCGGCCAGCGCGTGCGTATTCATCTGGCATTGCGGGCGCTGCTCACGGCGGCGGGCGCGGACCTCGAAACGGGCGCGTCGGAGGAAGTTCGCCGCCTCTCCACGCGCGGACTGCCACTCGTGCAAAAGTGCCATTATCCCTGGTATTATTTGCTGGTGGACACCGACGGCGACGTCCGCCCCTGCTGCTGGGCCTCTGTGTCGTGGGGCAATCTCAACCGCCAGGATTTCGAGTCGATTTGGAACGGCGAAGGCGCGCAACAAATGCGCCGCGATTTCCTCGCCAACTACATTCCCGAGGGATGCCGAAACAAACACTGCCGGGTGGAGTTGTGAGTGAAGTGAAGAAGTAAGCAGCGAACAGAGAACAGTGCGCAAGGAAGAGAGTTGTGAGGTGTGAGTTGCGGGTTGTGAGTTGTGAGAGAGGAAAGTTAGGGGGTGCGGCTATGGAATTGGGATGGGGAATTGTCCGGCGGATTGTCGTTTAGGTCCCTTGGGTCCCTTGGGTCCTTTTTTCTGAAAGCAGAAATTATGCAGTCGCCTTAAGAGCCTATCAGGACAATTCCGTAAATGTTTCTCACGGGTTTTTAGGGGGATGCATAGGGCTTTGCATTTCAGCAACTCGTGAG
>CAYUNT010000098.1:0-16691 GCA_964446285.1 uncultured Candidatus Sumerlaeota bacterium
AACCTGGAACTGTTCAAAGTATCTGTGGGACAGGCAGCCTGCCTGCCGTGCATCGTTTTCTGAGAGACAGGCTGGCAGCCTGTCCTACTATAGTCTGTCACTTTGAACAGTTCCCGATAGCACAACGCGCTTGAACATGGAATAGCCCGCCGCGCCGCCCTGATCCGTGGTTCGATACAGCCGCGCCGATTGCGGCGGCACACGCGCCTCCAGCCATCCGCATCGGATCATCACGCGCTCACCCGAAAGCAGGCATTCCACGGCGGCGCAATCCATCAGCAGGCTGTCGCGCACGGCGATACTTTCCGTGACCTCCGCGCCCGACGGGTTCACCACGCAGAGAATCGTCTGGCGCGGATCGCCTGTCATGCGCAGGAAAGCAAACAAATCGCCGGCATCCAGCGCGCGATAATCCCCAATCCGCAACGCTGGATTTGCGCGCCTGATTTGCGCGAGCTGGCGCGTGATTTGCAAGTCCGCATTCTCCTCAGACGCCAGGTCCCAGCGCATCGGCGCACGGTTTTCCATATCGCCCCCTGCGCCTCCGCTGCCCATGCCCAACTCGGAACCATAATAAATCACAGGACATCCGGGCAGGGCGAATTGCAGCACCCGCGTGAGATTTCGCTCTGCAATCGAGGGAAGGAGCGTGGCCAGGCGCGGCGTGTCGTGATTGTCGAGGATCGTGTGGCAGCGCAAAATGCCCTCGATTCCGGCGTCGTGAATCATGCGCTCGACGGCGCGTTGCGCAAGCGGCGGACGCATTTTCCCGCGCGCCAGTTCGACTATCAGCGAACGCAAGTGCAGATTCAAAATACCATCGAGAACGCCCAGCCACTCCTCGGGATAATTCCAGCATTCCCCAAGGACGGCGCATCCGGGACGCGCGGCGTGTGCGGCGTCGGTGAGTTCGCGCAAATACCGCAGACCGAGGTCCGGCGCCACATCGAGCCGCCAGCCGTCGATCTCATATTCGCGCAACCAGCGCTGCACCACGCTGCCACGCGACTCATAAACCCAGCCCCGCACATCAGGATTTTCCAGGTTGAGTTCGGGGAGATTGCGCACATTGCGCCAGCTGAGATAGCCATGCGGCAACCCGGAATGAATCGTGAACCATGCGCGTTCTGGCGCGGCAGGATCGGCCAGAGCACGCTGAAACGCAGGCATCCGCCGTCCCACATGATTGAACACCCCATCGAGAATCAGCCGCATTCCGCGCGCATGGAGGTCTCCGCAAAGAGCGCGCAAATCCTCGTTCGAGCCATATTGCGGGTCCACGCGCTCATAATCCATCGTGTCATATTTGTGGTTAGTAAATGCCTCAAAGATGGGATTGAGATACACAACCTCCGCGCCAAGCCCCTGGATGTAATCGAGGCGTCCGCGCAGCGAATCGAGGTCCCCGCCCCAGAATTCCAGCTCGCCTTCGATGTTTCCTTCCTCGGGCAAGTGGCGCCCGCGCGCTGGGACTTCGCTCCACGGGCGAAGACGGCGCGGCGGACTATAATGATCCAGTTTGTCTTCCAAGTGTTGCGAAGGCGCAAAACGATCCACAAACACCTGATAGACGATGCCGCCGCAACGCCAATCCGCCTGGCGGGTGCGCAGGACTTCGCAAGCAGGACGCGGCGATGGCGGCAGCGGAGGCGGCTGCGATGTCTGCTGAGCATAAGGCATTTGTGACGGAACTTTTGTGGTCGGAGCGGAAGATTTCTTGCGCGGCATGAAACAAACTCATATCAGCTAAAATGACGCGGATTGTGCCCCTTCTGGAATCTCTCCCAACGGCGAACAAATCCCAGCGCGGGGCCAAGCGATACCTTGTGCGTGACGGGCCGTCGAGAGGGATTTCCCAAATTGCCGGCTCCCTTCAGACCCTCCCAATAGTCTAAGGTTGAATATCCCTTGCTCAATACTCACAACCCACAAGTCACAACTACCCAGCAGAATAGCATCATCAGGCCAGAAAAAACCCGTCCCCCGGACGCGGTGGCGGCCAGCGGGAGAGAGTAGAGCGATGGGGATTATGGATTGTGGACGCGCCGTCATCGGCGCGTGTTGGGGACTGCGGCGGATGCGTAATGCGATGTCGAAATACACCCAGCCGAAGAAGACGGCGATGTTGGCCGGGACACTTGCGAATCTAAAAGGCACCGCCTCCCTCCGCCCTATCCGGAGGCGCCCTCGCCGCCTTTGCCTCTTCATGCTGAAATGCTTGGCATTTTCATGCGGAGGCTCTGACCATCCCCAGTTGCCCAGATTTTGCTCAAATAGTTTGGGGGAGGAAGAGACTTATACTCTTCCCCTTGTAATCATAACCATGCCCATAGTCCCGGACCGCCCGCCCCGCTCGTCCCCAATACGTATGCAGCGTTTGTGAAGGATCAGGGTGGACGGGGCCTGTGCAGATTTGGATTGGGAATCGCAGGCGTTCGCGCTACACAAACGGCGTTTCGAGGGCGCAGAACGCGTTCACGATACGTTTTCCGAGCATGTATTGCTTCCAGATTCTTCCATGACTCCGCAAATCGCAAATCCCGAATTCCCGCACGCCAGCACGGAATCTCTTCCGGGGCTGATTCTGGATTTGCGCAAATCCGAGGTGTTTGCCGGCCTGGATGATGAACAAATCCTCCTGGTTTCCTCTTGTTGCCGCCGGCGTTTGTATTATCGAGGCGAAACAGTTTTTGAGGATGCCGATCCGGGCGATGATATGTTCCTCATTCAGCGCGGGCGCGTGACGGTCCGGCTGGAATCCATCCAGCCGCATTATGAATTGGTTATATCCAGCCTGAGCGAGGGACAGGTTCTGGGCGAAATGTCGCTTCTGATGCAACGCCACCGCTCCGCGACAGCCGTGTGCGCCGAGCCGACCGAAGTGATCCAGATTCATGGCGCTTCGCTTCGCGAGATTTTCAACCTGCATCCGCGTCTGGGCTACACTGTGGTCACAAACCTGTCCCGTATTCTTTGCCGGCGGCTGGAACGCATGAACCGCCGCCTGCTCAACATTATGCGTGTGAATTATCTCTGATTGCCGCACTTTGCACTGCTGAGGAAACACTGCACCTATGGCCCGCTCAACCAAACCCACTGCATCCGCTCCGCCATCCTCCTCCCATCCGGCCGCGGAAAATCCACGCCGGGCGCGGCGCGAGGCGCCTCATCCATGCTTTTTTCAGCATATAAACGGCGAACTTTGCTGCGAATCCGTGCCACTGTCATCTCTGGCGCGCGATTTCGGCACGCCGCTGTATGTGTATAGCCTGGCGCAGGTGCTGGCGAATTACAGCCGCCTGGCGAACGCCTTCGCCCCGGCGAAACCTCTCATCGCCTATTCTGTAAAAGCCAATGGAAACCTGGCGATTATGAATGCCCTCGCCCGGCGGGGCGCGGGATTCGACATCGTATCGGTTGGCGAACTCGAGCGCGTGTTGAAGGCGGGGGGCGAGGCGAAAAACGTCATTTTCGCCGGCGTGGGCAAGCGGCGCGACGAAATCCGCCGGGCCATTCAGGCAGGCGTCGGCGAGTTTAATATCGAATCGCCCGGTGAGGCTGAAGCGATCAATGAAGAGGCGCGGGCGCTCGACCGCGTGGCGGCAGTGGCCATCCGCCTGAATCCCGATGTGGACGCCCATACGCACGAATACATCACCACGGGGCGCAAGGAAAATAAGTTTGGCATCAACCTCGAACATGCGCGCGGCGTCGCGGAGCGGATTCTTGCGCTTCCGAATCTGCGGCTTGCCGGAGTGCAGGCGCACATTGGCTCGCAGATTCTCGATCCGTCGGTTCACGCGCGGGCCATGGCGCGCCTGGAAGAATTTGTGCTGTGGCTTATGGGCGGCGGCGTGGAACTCGAAACCCTGAACATGGGCGGCGGATTTGGAATTGATTATGAAAACGGGCAATATCCGCTGGTCGTCGAAAAGGTGGCGGCGCAGGTTATGCCCGTGGCGCGGCGGCTGCGCTTGAAACTGGTGCTGGAACCCGGGCGCTATATCGTCGGGTCGGCGGGCGTTTTGCTCGCGCGCGTGCTGTATGTAAAGCGCGGATCGGTGAAGACGTTTGTGATTGTGGATGCCTCGATGACCGACTTGCTGCGTCCTGCGTTGTATGCGGCCCATCATCGAGTGCTGGCGGTTGTGAACCGCGCCGCGAAAACCAAGGCGGGAGCAGGAAAATCGGCTGCCGCGCGGCCTGCAATGCAGACCGTGGACATCGTTGGGCCGATTTGCGAATCCTCGGACTTTTTTGCGCGCGAGCGGCCGTTGCCGCCCACCGAACCGGGCGATCTGCTGGCGATTATGGACGCGGGCGCTTACGGGTTTGTCATGTCGTCGAACTACAACACGCGCCCGCGCCCGGCGGAAGTGCTTGTCAATGGACGCAAGACCTTCCTGGCGCGCCGCCGCGAAACCGTCGAGGAATTGATCTCGCTCGATACGATTCCGGACGCGTCGTGGTTGCGCGCGGCGCCAGCGGCCAAGAACGCTGCCGCAGCTAAAAAGACAACATCGCGCAGCAAACGCGGCGCAAAGCGGAGGAATTCCTAAGGCCCAAACCTATTAGCGGGAAACGCATGTTTATACTCGACTGATTGCCTATCATTGGGTTCTTTTGTTGGCAATCGTCTCATGGGTCCCATTCGTCCCAGAGGTCGCATTTCCGCCCCGCCGCCGCGCAAACAGAAGTGTGGACAGCGCGGCGATTGCGGTAATGGCAGATATAAGGGAAATGGCATTTGCGACACGGCGCAGCGGGGTTTCCGTGAAGCGAATGCGCACGTCGTTTTCACCCGCGGGCTGCATCCATCCGAGAAGCCCGCGCTCCGTTGCGGCGAAGGTTTCGGCCTGGCGGCCGTTGATCTCGACGCGCCATCCGGGAAATGCGAACACCTCGAAACAAACCGGCATGGGGCGCGGCGCGCGGATTGTGTATTGATAGGAAGCGGACTTCGCGCCGCGAAAACGAATCAACGCCCCGGTTTCCTTTTCGAGAACACGGTTTTTGGAATCCTCAAGCCAGTGAAATTGGCGGCGCGAAAGGCGCGAGGGCGGTTCATGGACGGTTTGCGGCAGGTATTCGCCCGCCGTGGTGTCTGTGTTGATTTGGCGGATGATTTCCGGCGTATAGACTGGCGCATGAATCTTGAAAATTAGTGGTGACAGATAGGGCGCGGAGACGACGCCGGGCAGGCCGATAATCAGCGCAGCGGCAATTCGCCGGGCGCGCGGCGAGGGAAGGCGGCGGCGTATCCATCCGGATTTTATCCATATCCCAACAGCGATTCCGCCCGCCGCTGCCGCCCAGAACGTGGCGGGAATGAGCAAGCGCCAGGGAAATTGCACAAAGCTCGCACCGGGCGCCCAGCGCCACAGGGGAGCGGAGACAGGCATCATCAGAACGAGATGAAGCGCGAGCATCGCCAGGGAAAACGCACACAGCCGCAAGAGACCGCGCGCGTGAATTGTAGAAGCGGAGGCGGTTTGCGGCGGGTTTTTTCGCGAGCGATTTGCGCGCAGCGCATTCCATAGGACAAACAGCGCGCTCGCAACGGCGGCCCAAAGCGCCAGGCCAAGTTGAAAGGAAATCGTGTCGCCTCGCCCCGGCAGGCTCAGGCCAAATCCCCAGGTGGGATCAATAAATTGCCACGGATACACAAAATGGTCGGCGACTCGGATCAGGTCCGTTAGAATCCGCGGACGGCAATAGCGCAAATCGGCCAGGGCAGGAATCCAGAAGAATGCGCCCATGGCCAGAGCGAAAAGCCCTGCAGCGACCATCACGCGCGCCCTTCGCCAGTTAAGATAAGTCTGGCCGTTGCGGCGGCTGAAAAGGAAAAACATTGCCAATCCCAAGAGATTCCACGCGGCGAGATAGCCTGTCAGGACATGAGCAAGCGGGACGGCGGCGATGGCGATAGCGCCCCACGCTGCGGAGCGCCAGCGAGCCGGACCTGCGTGTTTTGCGGCAAACACAGCGTGCGACAATCCCCAAAACGCCCACGGCCACAGCCCAATCGCCGCGAACTCGGGCAGATTGCCCCGCACATAAAGCGTCATGGCGTGATACGGCGCGAATAGATACAGCGCCGCGCCCGCCAGCGCCCCCGCGCGGCCTGTCCATCCACGCAGGAATGCGAACATCCCCGCCGCGCCTAGCCACGCCGAAATAAGAATGGCAAACTTCCACGCTGCCGCTTGGCCCGCGCCACAAAGAAAAAACGGCTCGGCCAGCGCGAAACTCAGCGGCGGATAAAAGTCAAAGAGCGGATATCCATATCCGCCCGCCAGATTTTCGCCCCATCGCACGGGAAATTGCCCGCCCCGCAGAGCCGCGTCGAATTCCACCAAGCGCACTTGCGGATGATACATTTCATGCGAAACAAACCATTCTCCGCCCAGCCATAGCGATCCGGTAAAAAGCATCGCACCCAGCAAGCAAAGAAGCAGCGGTGCAATTGCGCTCCAGCGACGCCGTCTTGCTGCTGGATGCGATTGCGCGGATTGCCCCATGAACTTATGCCGGCAAGATTATGCGATAGGGAAATAAGAAGAAAAGGACGAAAGGAACCCAAAAGACCTAAAGGACCAAAGGGATAAGTGGGAACCAGACGATTGGTAGAAGGAAAAAGTCATAATGGGCGTCTTCTTCTCACCACCCACAACTCACAACTCTGTTCACTGTCCACTGTTTACTGCCCACTGTCTCCTCTTACACCAGCCCTTTGAGCCTGAGCGCCCAGAATCCGAAAGCGACTCCGCCCGCCAAAATCAACCAGCCCCAAATGCCGCCCGACTTGGTTTTCAGCGCGATGGCCGCGCCGACGATTACAAGGATTCCCCCAAGGATCAACGAATACGTGAAGTTTCCCCCTACCCACGACGTGATGGATTGAAGCATGGCGGTTCTCCTTCGATTGGACTCAGCGCATGACTTAGTTGGATTCGGGATCGGACGTCTTTTGGAATTGGCTTGAGATTTCCTTCAGGCGTTCGTGCCATGCCCGGCGGCAGGCGGGGCATAGCAGAAATTCGTAGGATTCATACACCTGGTCGGTTGCTTCTTCCACCTCTTTGTCGCTCATCGCCTCCATTTTGTCGATCAGGGCCTTCCATTGCGCCTGAAGGTCGCCCTCCAAGTCCTCGGCGGAGAATACGGGCGCGTCTGGCGAGGCATACAGTTCGAGCCTCAGCCTGTAACTGAGGGATTTATCCTCGATTGAGCATCCGCACCCCTGGCAGACAAGCGACATATAAGAATCCAGCAGAACAGCATTCAAATTCACGCAGCGCCGCGCGCGGTTTGCAGCGGGTCAAAGGAAATATAGCGCGCGCATCCCCCGCGCGAAAGTGAAAAACTCGGGTGAAATGAGCAGGCGTGCCGTGCAAAGGCCAATTTGCCGCCGCCTCGCCGCTGCCGTCGTCCATGCAACGGCGGCCGGTTACTGTATGGGGCCATATTCTGTTTTCGGCAATCGTCTATTTTGCGCCAGAAGCGGGTGCAGAAGCCGGAGCCGCTGGCGCGGAAGAAGCCGCTGGCGCTTGTTGGGCCGGAGCGCCTGCCGCGCCTCCGCCGCTGCGTGCGCCGCTGTTGCCCGCCGCGCCGCTTTTCTCCGGGCTGATCGCGTCAAAGTAATCGCGCACCACGCCTCTGTATCCTGCGGGGATCATGTCGCGCTGGAGGGAATCATCCGCTTTTTGGCGATATTCCGTGAATGCCTGTTGATATTCGACCTTGGAATCTCCGCGCTGGGCGGGTCCATCCACGCTCATGCTGGCGATGATTTCACCTTCGTTGGCGACGCCTGGCGGTTTCGTATCAACAAAACCGGTCTTATTCGAATCATCAAATTGCGCCTCGCCGCCGCGTCCGCGCCCCGGACCGCCCATGCCATTTCCCCATTGTTGCGTAGCGCCTGGTTGCCACTGGCCTGTCCGCATCTGGCCGCGTCCTTGTCCCTGGCGCCGGCCTTCCCCTTGGCCCTCGCGCGAATCGCCCTGGCCTTGTTCGCCTTCGCGTCCTTGGCTGCCTTGGCAGCTCATGCATTGGGCCATTTGGCGGCGCTGCGCATCGAGCGACTGCTGCATTTGATCGAGCCGCTGCATCATCGCCGCCGCCTCGGCCTGGCTGAGCATTTGCTGCGACACCTGCTGCATGGCTTGCCGCGCCTGAGCCATTGCCTCGCGCGCCGCCTGTTGATTGCCCTGTTGTTGAGCCTGGGCGGCTTTTTGCATCGCCTCGGCGGCCTGTTGCATCGCTTCGGCCGTCTTCGGATTGTCATTTTTCAATTGTTCGGCCATGTTCTTCAGATCATTGGCCATTTGTTCCTTTTCCGCCGCCGTGGAGTTCTGAGGATCGGACATTTTTTCCGCCATGTCCTTGGCCATTTCGGCGGCCTTCTGGAACTCGCCATTTTGCATTTCCTTCTGCATTCCGCGCGTGAATTCGGATTGCAGCGACGGGGTTGCCTTTTGGAACGCCTCGGATTTCTTTGCAATATCCTGGCGTTCGAGGCGCACCTGCTCGCCCACGCGCGACATCTCGGCAATCGCTGCTTTCTCGTCGATTTTTCCGGCTTTCAGGTCCGCGGCCAATTTCTCAAGTTCCTTGGAGTATTTGGCGATTTCCTGCGCCTGGGTGGGCGTGGCATCTTCTTTGGCCTTTTGAGCAATTTTCTCGATTCGTTCGGCTTCTTTTTGCCGCTGTTCGGCCGTTATGGCCTGGGCGCGTTTTTGTTCGCGGGCCTGCGCGGACGAGAACAGGTCGAATTGCGGAACCAGGAAATGAATCAGGATCACGCCAAGAAACGGCCATAAATGATGCGCCGCGCGCGCGGAAATTAGGAATGGGAAATCGCGCGACGGCTGAATTCGGCGCGCCACCAGAACCGCATCTTCAAGCAAGGCGTCCACAGCGGGGTCGCCCTCGCGTCCTCCCAGGGCGATGGCGCTCGATAGGCGCTCGCGAAGCCCGAGGCGGACGTCGGCGGCCAGGGCGGCATCGAACAACGTCAGGCGGCTCAACGTCGCGTATCCCGCGGCGGCGATGAGTCCCGCCAGAGTCAGGACGCCCCACAATCCCCATTTCAAATCGGTTTGAATGGGCACGGGGTAGATTTTATCCGCCAGGAGAAAAAGCGCCATCAGAGCGGCCGCGATGGATGCGCCCCACAGCGCGCCGCGATAAAAGCGCAAAAGCCTCAATCGGCGGCGAATGGATTGTGTTTTAGATGTGATTTGCTTCAACATAATCAAGGCTCCCTCGGCGAATTCGACGCATCCGCCTCCTGCCGGGATGACTATGCCAGCGTGCCGCCCGCGGATAAATGGAAAAAGAAATCTAGTTCTTGTGGTCGAACGCCTCGGGACCTTCGATTTCCTCGGTCAGAAAATCCTCAAAGCGGCGCACCACAAGCGGTTTGCCGTTGGCGTTGCGGATCAAAATCAGGCGGAATCGCTGGGCCTGATGGGCGAGAAATACCTCCGATTCCATGCGGTCGAGAACAAGCGCCAATCCGCCCGAACGCATGCGCCAGATTGCGGCGGAAGGCGACGGCGGAGGCAGCGCCAGCGTGCCTTCCTGCTCCTGAAAGATGCCCAATTGGCGCAATTTGCTAATGAAAACGGCCAGAGAATCCGATTCTTTTGATTCTCCCGCGGGCGCGGAAGGGACGGTTGGCATGGAGGGGACGACCGGCGGCGCGGGTGCGGCGGCCGGTTGCACTGCGGACGCAGCCTGATGAATGGCCGGAGCGAGCGGGCCGGCTGCGATGGGCTGGGACGCTTGGCTATCCGCCGGGGCAGCAGGGGCTGGATTGATCTGCGGGACCGGCGCCGGCGCAATCAGACCGCGTGCCATGTCAAGGCCCTGCGGCCCGCTTCCCGCGCGGGGATCGATTGTTTGAATTTCTCGTTCGGCTTCCTCGAAAAACAGCCGCTCGGATTCCGCTTGTGTTTCCTGCTCCTCGCGCCAGCGGAGGTAATAATGGCGAACAACAAACCCTATCCCAACGGCGATGCCAAGCATCACCGCTGCGGAAATCCAGTCGCCATAAGTCCATGAGGAGAAAAAGGAACTCATGCGTGAATCTTAGGGCAGGGATTCTTTCTTTTTGGGGTTTAGCCCGCCGTGGCCTCTTTGGGAGCGTGGCGGGGCTGGGTTCCCGAGGCGATTTCTTTGGCGAAATGGCATCGCGCCAAGTGTTCCTCTGCGGCCGCCGTCCCGGTTGCTTCCGCCTTACGTTCCGCCGGCCCGGCGACGGCAGCCAGGTCCGGATTCTCTTTATAGCAGCGCTCCGCCGAAAACGGGCAGCGCGGATGGAAACGGCATCCGGACGGGAAATTCGACGGCGAAGGAACTCCGCCGGGAATCGGGCGGAGTGTTTTGCCGCCTGTCAGCATGTCGCGCCGGGGAATTGCCTCGAGAAGCCCCTGGCTGTAAGGGTGCGCCGGACGCCGGAAAAGGTCCTTTACAGAAGCCTTTTCGACGATCTGTCCCGCATACATCACAGCCACGTGGTCGCAGATTTCCGCGATCACTCCGAGGTCGTGCGTGATCATCAGGATGGAAGACTGGACCTTGTGTTTGAGCGATTCCATCAGTTCGAGAATTTGCGCCTGCACGGTGACGTCGAGCGCCGTGGTTGGTTCGTCCGCGATCAGCAAATCCGGATCGCAGGCGAGCGCCATGGCGATCATGACGCGCTGGCGCATTCCGCCCGACATCTGATGCGGATAATCGCGCAATCGGCCGAGCGCCGCTGGAATGCGCACCAAATCAAGCATTCGCGCCGCCTCTTCCATCGCCTGCGCGCGGCGCATGTTCCGGTGAACCTGAAACACCTCCGCCACCTGGCTGCCGATCGTGAATACCGGGTTGAGCGAGGTCATTGGTTCCTGGAAAATCATGGAAATCTGGTTGCCGCGCACCTCGCGCATCTGGCGTTCGGGCAGCGTGAAAAGATTGCACCCCTTGAACCATGCCTCGCCTTCGACGATCCGCCCGGGCGGCTGGGGAATCAGGCGCAGGATCGAGAGCGCTGTGACAGATTTTCCGCATCCGGACTCGCCCACAAGGCCGAGCGTTTCGCGCGGCGCGATGGAAAAGGACACGCCGTCCACGGCCTTCGAGACGCCGTCGGCAGTGAAAAAATAGGTTTTCAAATTCCGCAATTCGAGCAGGGGCTTTACGACGCCGTTTTCCGCGTCATTCGGCGCGGCCTGTGAAGTCGGAGCGGCGGTGGACATGCTGCAATCAACCCGATGAAGGATGGAATGCTTCGTCAATCATCCCATCGAGGTCTGTTTGGAAATTGTTATTCCCTCCAGACGAAGCCCCCGGCCTTTTTCGTTCATCCATCCGCCGAATTGTGTCAAGCATCACCTGTTGCGTGGGTTTTTGGATGCTTTCTTTGGCGGTCATGCAGCCTTGTTCCACCCGGATGCTGCCAGGATTCTCCTCGGCGGCTTCGGCGATAAAAAGCAAAGCCTCCTCGCCTTCGATCTGGCCATAAGCGGCGTGTATCATGCGCCCTTCGCGCAACAAAACCACTCCCATTTTTCCGTCAGAGAAAATGACGCGCAGCGTCATGCTCAGGCGCGCCAGGGAATACGCCTGAATCAAATCAAACAGCCGGAAGCCAAAGAAATCCGAGCCTTTCGCCTCTTCGGGGAGCAACACTTTGCGAATGCGTTTGGCCACATCTCCAAAACGGAAAGGCTTTTCAATAAACGTGACTTCCGGATGCGCCTGAAGGAACTTTCCCACCTCGATTTCGTTGGGATCGGCCCCGGAAATCAGGAAAAGCGCGTGCGGCTTCGAAACGGAATGGAGCAGCAGGGATTTCATCAGGTCAATGCCCTTGCCATCCGGCAGTTCATGATCCGCGATTACGGCGTGAAAGGTTTCTTTGGCGAGCCAGTCGAGCGCCGCACGCACGCTATGCGCCGTGCGAATTTGTGGGGTTGGCGGAAATTCGCGCTTGAGCGACGAGGCCATCGTCATGGCCAAAAATTGATCGTCATCCACCACGAGCAAACTCAATGCCTTCATATCCGGCGCACCTGGCATACTAAGCGAATCTGCAATAAACAAGCCCCCCTCACAACCTCCGCACTATCATCCTAGCCTTGGGGCGCGGTTGGATCAAGTCGATTCCATTTTTCATCCGCTAATCCGCCGATGGGGCATATATCATTGTTTCATTTCTGCTGAGGTTCCAGGACCGGGCGGGTGCCGGAAGACATTCCGGCGGAAACCGGCTCGCTGACAAATCGCACGTCCTCGACGGAATAAAAGGCGTTGGGGTTGAAGCGCTTGATCATCTCCACCATTTCCGGCAGGTTTTGGCGGCGGATAATGCTGAAAATCACCTGCACCTTGCCCGTCCAGCCCATCGCGTCAATTACGGTTATGGGATAATCGCCCCGGCGGAGATGCTCGATTAGCTCAGAGGCGTCTTTTTTAGTAATTACGCGGATAATTACCTTTCCCATCTTCAATTTGCTTTCCAGCCAGACTCCAACAAAGGTTCCTGTGGCGTATCCTGAAGCATAAGCCAGGTAGCAGGTGAAGTTGTTTAGATTTTTCATGATCTGCCCAATGGCCATCAACCAGATGAGCACCTCAAAAAGCCCCAGAAGCGCGGCGTAGAAACGGAATCCGCGCGCAATGAAAATCACACGGACGGTTCCAATGCTCACGTCGCAGATGCGGGCGAGAAAAATCAGAAAGGGCAAAACGAGCCATGTGAAAACGGGCGAATTGAGAAGTTCAGACAGGTTCATGGACGCGGCTCCAGAGCGGGATAGGTAGAATGGGCATTATGCGCATGTAATGTGATAATTAGTGAACTGGCCTGGGTTCCGGACCGTCGCCGGTGAGGATCCAAGCGTTTCCGCCAATGGGTTGTGCGGGCGCCAGCGCGGGGGAATACAGCCAGCGCAGCGCATCCGGCGAGCGCAACTTCCAGGCGGCTTCGTTGTGCGATTGATTCAGTCCGAGTGCGTGCTGAAGAGGTCCGCCCAAGGCGTTTCCAACTTCCATCATGGCATCGCGAATCTGGAACGTATTCCAATAGCCGTCGTTGCCGCCGATGCCTTCGGTTCCGGAATCAATCCACACGCGCGCGTGCGAATCCGGCGAGCGGCGCGCCCGCGCCAAAAACTCTTCCTGGCCCACCCAGAAGGCCGGAGACATGGCGATAACCGCGCCAAAAGTGCCGCGGAATTCATAAGCGGCCTCGAATCCAAGAATGCCGCCGAGTGAACTGCCAAGATGTGACGTATATTCCGGTCCGGTCAGGGTTCGATAGCGCTGGTTGATGATGGGCATCAGTTCGTCGCGGACAATTTCGAGATATGCATGGCCGCGCCTGTCTCCCGCAATTCCCTTGGCGTATTCGGGTGTGTATTCGAGGGCGCGGTCGCTCGTATTATCAATTCCCACAATGATAAATTCCGCCATCTCCCCGCGCGCGATCAGATTGGGAACCACCTGGTCGAGGTCCCAGGAGCCGTAGGTCCCGCCGGGCGCATAGAGATTTTGCCCATCCTGCGCATACAAAACCGGATAATGCCGCGCGGGTTCGTTGTCGTAGTTGCGCGGCAGGAGAACTCGGATCAAGCGCGCCTGGAACACTGGATTGGAAGGGGTCCAGGAAAACAAATCGCGGCGGGCGGCGGATGGAGCGGTTTCCGGCGGGTCCGAGAGGAATCCCTGGTCATGACGCCACCAAACCGAAGCGCCATGCAAGCGGACCGGGCCATTGGCTGGAAGCGGCTTGCCATCAAGGAAAAATTGGATCATTCGCCCCATCGCCACATGCTCGACTGGGATTTGCGCAGTCCAGACTCTCATACCCGAGGCATACGGCGCGGAAAAAAGAGGAATTTCGATGGGGGGAAATCCAGGCGCTTCCGAGGTGATTCGCGCGCTTGCGGCTTGGACAGTGTCGGCGGCGATAATCCGATGGATGGGGGCGGCAAACGAGGCGGGCGAAGTGGTAATTTCGGCGCCTGTGGAGATAATGCTTCCGTTGGACGAATCGCCTGCCTGCTCCGGGGCGTCGTTGCGCAAATAATAAACGGGCCGGATCGAAATGCCTTTTGGAAGATCAAACACCGCGCTCCAGAGCGGGTAAGCGTTTGGCGAGAGTTTGACCGCGCGCTGCGGGGCGCCCGCTCCCATCGCGGGCAGGTCGCTTGTGACGTAAACGCTTTGCCCCATCACGGTTTCGCGCTGAATCGAGAATTCAACCTGTTCAGCAAAGGCGCGGCTTGCGGCCGCCGTTGCGATAGTCATGGCAATCATCCAAATTCCGCAGAACCGAATGAGGGAAAGACGCTGGCGTGACATGATATATGTTATTGTCGTGATTAGTATTCTGGGCATGAAAGCGGCCTGACTGGCGTATGCAGCGGTCCTTGCGAGCAGTCCTTCTTTCCGCGCACCCACTGCCCAGCCTGAGCATCCGAATGCACACTTTCAACCCTCATTTCTGAGGGCGATTGGGCGTTGGGCTTCATAAGGGCAGAGGCGGCGATAAAGGACAGCGCGCCCTATAGGAACTCCTGAAAGTCGCAAAACGGCTCATTAGGGTTGCCTGCCTTGCAATGTTTTGCGCAAATTCTATGCTTTACAAGGAAGGAATAGCCACACAATAAACTCAATAAAATGCAAGGCCCAGCTGCGGGCCAGATCGAATCAGGAAGGAGTCAAATCATGCACACGAAAACCTGGTCCTTCTTTTTCCATTTTTTGGCGGGCGCCGCGCTCGTCGCGGGGCTTGCGGCCTGGCTCCCCGCCTCCGCCAGCGCGGGAATGAGCACCACCCCACACCCGCAATCCGCGGCGCCCAATGGCATGATTATGGCCACGGCCCGCAGCGGAAATACCATCTACCTGGGCGGAAATTTCTCGTATTGGGGACCCCTCACGGGCCACGGCGTGCCAATCAGCGCCTCGACGGGCGTCCCGCTCGCCACCTTTCCTCAGGTGAATGACACTATTAGGGCATGTATTCCCGACGGCTCGGGAGGATGGTATATTGGCGGGATGTTCACCGAAGTTGGCGCCTTTTCGCGCAATTATGTGGCGCATATCCTGCCGGACGGAACGGTGGACGCCTCCTTTGACCCCAACGCGGACAATTATGTCAATGCCCTGGCATTATCGAACGATGGGACAATACTTTATGTGGGGGGAGAACTCACGAGCATAGGCGGGGAGAGCCGCAATTACATTGCCGCTCTTAACACCTTGACGGGCGCCGCCACCGGCTGGAATCCCAATGCCAGTGGCTATGTAAAAACGGTTGTGTTGTCCGGCGACGGCGCGACTGTCTATGTGGGCGGTTTTTTCGACACAATTGGCGGCGAGGCCCGCAACAAACTTGCCGCCCTGAGCGCCTCGACGGGCGCCGCCACCGAATGGAACCCCAACGCGGGAGATGGGGTCGAGGAGATCGCGTTGTCGAACGACGGTGCGACGGTCTATGCGGCAGGCTGGTTCAACTCCATGGGGGGAGAAACCCGCAACCACATTGCCGCGGTGAGCGCCTCGACGGGCGCCGTAACCGAATGGAATCCTAACGCGGATGATGTTATCACCGCGCTGGCGGTATCGAGCGACGGCGCGACGGTCTATGCGGGCGGTCCATTCACAACCATTGGCGGCGAGGCCCGCCAAAACCTTGCCGCGCTGAGCGCCTCGACAGGCGCCGCCACCGAATGGAATCCGAATCCCAATGGATTTGTTGATTGTTTTGCGGTCTCTTCCGACGGCTCGACGCTCTACGCAGGAGGATACTTCACCCAAATTGGCGGGGAGCGCCGCTCGCGTCTGGCGGCGTTCAATACTTCGACAGGCGCTCTCACGCCATGGGCGCCTACCGCAAACGGCCTGGTCTTGGCCCTGGCGCTGTCGGGCGGAGGCTCGGTTGTATATGCGGGAGGAGAATTTGACGGCCTTGGGGGAAAGACGCGCTACAATATCGCGGCGATAGACGCCTCGACGGGCGAACTCACGGATTGGGCGCCGGATGCCGATGGGAATGTACAGACGCTTGCTCTCTCCGCCAATGGTGAGATTCTGTATGCAGGCGGCGTTTTCTCCCACATTGGCGGGCAGGAGCGCAATAACATCGCGGCGCTGAACACCTCAACGGGCGCGGCCACGGCCTGGAATCCCAATGCGGACAAGGATGTCTTTGATATTGTTCCCGCCCCCAGTGGCGATCTGATCTATGCCTGCGGCCAATTCTCATCCATCGGCGGGCAGGAGCGCAATTGCATCGCGGCGCTGAACACCTCGACGGGCGCCGCCACCGCATGGAATCCCGATGCGGATGGAGTGGTTGCGGACATGGCGTTTTCCCCCAATGGTTCAACGTTATATGTGGCGGGGGGCTTCACGAACATCGGCGGGCAGGCGCGCAGTTGCATCGCGGCGCTGAACACATCAACGGGCGCTGCCACCGCCTGGGACCCCGCCGCCAACAATATAGTCTATAAGATTGCGCCCTCGCCCGATGGCTCGATGGTATATGCGGGTGGATTTTTTACGGGCATCGGGGGGCAAACGCGCTTATTCCTGGCCAAGCTAGATACCGCCACCGGAGCCGCCACATCCTGGGACCCCACCCCGAAAGGACCGATTTTTACCCTGGCGCTCCCAGGCGATGG
>CAYUNT010000099.1:0-16656 GCA_964446285.1 uncultured Candidatus Sumerlaeota bacterium
AAAGCCCTATGCATCCCCCTAAAAACCCGTGAGAAGCATTTACGGAATTGTCCTGAGGGTTCGATGGCAGGGAGCCGGGGAAATGGAAACGCCAAAAGCGCAGGGTCCAGGCAGTCCTTTCAAGCCGAAGAATATTGCTCTCTCGTCCAAATGGCCTTGCCAGCGGCCCGGTGGCGGGGTTTTCAATGTTCAAGAGAAGTTTGCGGGATTTGACAAACTCCGCGCAGACGAGGCACACGCCTCTTTTCTAAAACTCACGCCTGGATCGCCCCCGCAATGGCCCGCCGAACCGTCCGAGACATGCCCCCCGAGGAACAGCCGTTTCCCGTGCGCGGCTATCTTATTATCAATCTCGCATTTTATTTGTTTTGCCTGGGAGTTTACTGGATGGCGGCGGCGCTGAATCGCGGCGAAGTGTTTGGGCTGATCCCAATCCTGATCGCCGTCGCGCTTTGTTTCTCGCTCGTCAGCGTCTATGATGCCCTTTATGACCGGCGCGTAATACGCAGCCAGCAAAGAGAACAGGCCAAACCCGCGCGTGAATCCGCGCGCTCTTCGCGATCTTCCTCTTCATCTTCCTCAAAGGAACGCCCTACTCCCACCACCTCTTCGGGAACGCGCCCCCCAGTCCCGCGATCCACGGAAGGAGGGGCTTCCTGAGATGGCGGGCGGAATGTCGCGGGCGGAGCAAAGGGCGGCCAATCGCAGCCCCTTCGAGGACCGGGCCACTTACCGTGTGTTTATCAAGCGCGTTCCAGGCGGCGGGCGGATTGTGGTGCTCGTGGAATGCGAACCCGATGGAAAAAGCGGGGATGCAATTTACGAGGTGAGTTCCGCCAGCCGCGCCAAAACCGTTGTGGCTTATGAAATCACCTCGCCCGGCATGATGACGAGCGCGCCCGTCAACCGCGCCGCGATGGGCCTGTGGGGATTTGTCGGAACTGTCTCGGGATACGGGGCCAATGCGTATTTCCGCGAGGGGGGCGATTTGCGCACGATCGTCCGCGATTTCGGAACTCTGGCGAAGCGGCCCGGATTGTTTGCCCGCCTGTTTGGATGGATGCGAAAGGGATAAATAACTCAATGGATTCTCGCGAACGAGTTCTGGCCGCCCTGCATCACAAGGAACCCGACCGGGTGCCTTATACGGATGGCCCGTGGACGACAACGGTCATGCGTTGGAGAAAGGAAGGGCTGCCCGAGGGCGTCGAACCCGCCGAGTATTTCGACTATGAGTTCGTGGGATTCGGCGCGGAAACCTCACTCGGTTTCCCGAGAGTTGTCATCGAAGAAACGGACGATCACATCATCGAGCGCAATGCAAATGGCGCGACGACGAAGAATTGGAAGCGCCGCACCTCGACGCCAATGCTTATGGATTTCACCATCCGCTCGCGAGAGGCGTGGGAAGAGCACAAGCACCGCATGGTCTGGCGCCCGGACCGGCTTCTTTGGGCCACCGACAAGCCCATCTACGAAAAGGCGCGCCGACAGGGCAAATTTGTTCACATTTCTTTCGCCATCGGATATGATGAGCTTTCCTCCATCGTTGGCCCGCACAACCTCCTGCCCGCTATGATCGAAGACCCGGATTGGGTGGAGGACATGTTCCGGACGTTTATGGACGTGAAGATCGCCGCTACAGAGGAAATGCTGGCGGCGGGCTATGAGTTTGACGGCGCGTTTGTGTATGACGACCTCGGCTATCGAAATGGCCCGTTTTTCTCGACTGATATTTACCGCGCTTTGCTTTTTCCGCAGCACAAGCGCCTTTGCGATTTGTTTCACTCCAAAGGCTGGAAAGTAATTTTGCACAGCTGCGGCAACGTGAACATGCATATCCCAGCGCTGATCGAGGCGGGCTTCGATTGCCTGCAGCCGCTCGAGGTCAAAGCCGGCATGGATTTAATTCAATTGAAAAAGGATTACGGCGAACGGCTCGCGTTTATGGGCGGGCTGGACGTCCGCGCGTTTGCCGATCCCGATCCGGCGGTGGCCGAGCGCGAAATCCGCTCGAAAATCGAGTTCGCCATGCGCGGCGGCGGATACATCGCGCACTCGGACCACTCGCTGCCTGACAATATCAGTTTCGACCGATACAAACGCGTTGTGGAATGGATCCGGCGCTACGGAACCTATCCGGTTTCTTCCTGATGATCTTTGCATAGATAAAAGACAAAATTCACAAGACGGGCATGGCAACAAAGCCTTATCAGGGAATCCCCTGCGGGAGAGGCGCGCATGGCCTTTGCCGGGTTCCGGCAAACTCGGATTTTTGCTTAGTTACTGGTTTTATCAGAATTTAATCTTTTCCGCACTTGATTTGGACTGGGCTTTTGGAGAATATAAGACGACTTGAATTCGAGGGTTGTTTATCATGAATTCAATAACTGCGACACCAAAGAGCCAGGGGGTCGGAAGGCAGGTTGCGGCTATGTGGGCCGCCGGCATGCTTATAGCGGCCTGCGCGGCATTTTGCCCGCCTCATTTGGCTGCGCAAACCTCCTCCTCGGGCGCGCCCGCCAGTTTTTCCGGGGCAATTTCCTCGTGGTCCGTTTCGCCCGCGCTTGTGGGCAGCGAAATAACCATACACGGCGCGCTGCGAGAGGTAATTTCTCCGCGGACGTCCTCCGCGCCGATCCGATTTGTTCTTGATAGCAACCGCAATGCGCCCGTCGAGGTTGTATTCTGGGCGGAATTGTCCACGGCGATTCTTGGCCCACAAGGATATCCGCCGACAGGCACGCATGTGTATGCGCGCGGGGTGCTTTCAACTTTTCAAGACAGCCTGCAACTGAAGATCAAGAATGCCTCGGACATTTATCTGGCGGGTTACGCAAGCGCGGCCCCTGCGGCCCCCGCGCCTCCCGCAGCCGCTCCGGCAAACGCTCCCGCGAGCGCCCCGGCGGCAGTTCAGCAAGCAAGCGCCGCGCAACCCGGATCGCCCCAAGTGGCGGGCGCCGCTTCCGCGATTCCTTACTATCAGATTTCGGACCTGCCCATGCTGATCAAAACCAAAATGAATCAGGTGGTTGCCATCCGGGGCATATCGGCCGACTATCGGGCCTCGTGGAGTCCTCGCGCGCCCAATATCGTCTATCTGCGCGAAGGCGCAAACCAGGTCGAGGTCGTCTATTGGCCTTCGGATGGCGGCGCGGATGTGGCGAATTTCTCACAACCGGGAACTCCGGTATTTGCCCGCGGAGTTTTGCAGAATTACCAGGGGCGGTTGCAGATCAAGATCGAGAATTTGTCGAATCTCTCGACCAGTCCGCTTCTGCCCGCCTCCGCCGCAACGGGGAGCACAACGGCGGGGAGCGCGGCATCTTCCGGAACGCCCGCCAGCCGCGTTCAGCAGCCTGTTTCCTCACCGGCCGCCGCCACTGCCACCAGCGCGTCCGCCCCGGCCGCGGACAAGATCGAGTGGAAGCCCTACAACCTGATCGAAGCCCAGGAGACCCTGACACAAAAAGGCTCGATTCTCATCTATGCCCGCTCCGAACGCATTCCCCGATGCCAGCAGTTTGAAAACGCTTATTTGCTGCGTCCGGCGCTGGTGTCGATGATCGGAGCGCGCAAAATCTTCTTCGTGGACGTGGACGATCCGGCAAACGCCGCCTATGTGTCGCAATTGCGGCTGAATCGAGTGCCTTCGCTTGTTCTCATCCAAAGCAAGGCCGCCCCGGTTCAGTTCCTTTACGAGGACATTACCACACCCGCGCAGGTTGTGGCCTTTTTGAATATGGTCCCGCGCTGACGGCGCGCCTGCATGGCACGCCTCTCCCTAGCGCGCAATCCAGCCCGCGCCGGGGGGAAGCGCGAAATCCGCGTTGATTGTGATGATTTGCCCGGCGGCGAGCGGTGGCGCAACAAGGCGCACATCCGGGCGTCCGGCTTTGGAAAATTTGAGGACGTGCGCGCCGGGCGGAACCTCAAGTATTCCATACCATCCGCTGCCATCCGAGACCGTGGCGGTCGCCGGGAAGCCGTCGATCATCACGGTGGCATGATCCACCGCCGAACCGCCATCCGTGACCACGCCTTCGAAAATCCCTTTTGTGGGCGAGGCCTTCCAGACCGGCGCGGGCGGGTCCACCCATTCGGTAAAGACCTGGGTGCGAAGCGCATCGTAGAACTGCGTGCGCGTTTCGCCGCTGGCGCTGCCGCTGACTTCACTGCCCCAATCATAAATTGACACGCCGTCCGCGCCCTGATTGAGCGCCCAGGATAGCTGGCTCATCGAGTCGGCGATGGAGGCCTGCAAATAGTTGCCCACACCAATGATGCTGCCCCGCAGATTGTCGCTGGCCAGCGAGAGATTCGTCCATCCCTGAAACCGCGCGCTGTCCGTAGCGTAGTTCATAATCATGTTATAGTCCACAACGCCCTTTTGCAGCCATCCAACCCAGTCTTGATACACTGCGGCATACGCGTCGGACGCCGTGAAATTCCCGTAATTGTAGCCCCAGTTGACTGTGCAGACGCTTAGCACTACATTGGGGTTCACCATAAGCGACTTCACATAGACTTTTTTCACCTCAAGCGTAACGCACTCGCGCCGCCAGTTGTTCCAGTCCCGGTCGCTTGAAGTCGGCGTGCCGGTTTTGCCATACACGGCGTTGAAACGCGCCACGCTCACGGGATTGTATCCCCAATCGCCCGCGGCCTCGGGATAGCGGATGTAATCGAGGTTGACGCCGTCGAGGTCGTAATTTTGCAGGCAATCCACAATCACAGACACGTTGTGGTCCACTGTGCCCGGGTGTCCGGGATCGAGAAATGTCGTGTTGCCACTTGACGTATTGCCTTCCGAATCGCTCATCACATATTCCGGATGGAGCGAAAGCACATGCTGCGACGGAAAGGTCAGGCTCGTGGCAATGCGATGCATGACAAACCAGCCGTGGACCTGAACGCGCTTCTTGCCGCCTGTGGTGTCGTGGGCCTTTTGCAGCAGAGTTCCAAGCGCGTCGTAAGTGGAAGATATGTTCGTGGCGCGAGGCTCGATGTGAGAGTTGTAATAGGCGTCGCCCACCTTGCGAATTTCGGGAATGACGGTGTTGATATTGCTGTTGCGGCAAGTGGAAAGCAGCGTATCCGCCTGGCTGGAGGTCAGAAAGCCCGTGTTCCAGGAATCAATCCAAACGCAGCGCCACTTCGGCGGCGCCCCGAGCAGCGTAACAATGTAAGAATTGGATGGACTCGTGGCGGTTTGAAGCGCGCTGTCAGTGGCGGCGATGAAATACGTGACAGTGGAGCCATCGGGTTGCGCCGGAATGAATGCGCCGAAAACGCTATCTCCCGCCGCGCCATCGCCGTGCGCGCCATCATCGAAAAGGCGCGCGCTGCCGCTTCCGCCTCCGGGCGAAACCGACCAATTCAAAAGCACTTCTGACAACCCGTCGTCGTCTGTGACAGTGGCAGTAGCAGTGACTATATCGGCTGGTTTAGGATTCGCGGGCGAATGCGCAATCGAGGAAATTGCAGGATACTTATCCGAAGGAGCGCGGAAAATTACGGCGTCGGCGATATAAGCGCCCGATCCGCCGTTGTTGTCCAGGCGCACGCTGCCCGAGGTTCCCGCCTCGAAGCGGAAAGTGCCGAGTATCTCTTCGCCCAGTCCGGAGCCTTGCTGGCTGACATGAACGACCGTGGTCCCGTCGGCGTGTGTGATAGTGTAGGGCGCATCGGGTGTGCGATTTGAACCGCGGCGGAAAATCGCCGCGACTTCATAACGTCCGGCGGCGGCAATGGTGGGAGTCCATATAGCATAGCCGGCAACATTATAGTCGGCGGTATAGCGATATGTGCCGCCGTTGTAACCGCTTGTGCTGCTGAGCCGCCAGTCACCGTTTTCCACATACCCCGGCGCGCCCTGATCGTTGTCCACCACGACATCCTGGGCAAAGGCCAGCGTCACGGCGAGGCCGCCACAGCATAAAAAGGCCGCCAAACGAAGAAAAACCTTCATGATTCTCAACCTTCCAGCGCAGATTTGGATTGGGGCCGCGGCGCCGGGGCCGCAAGAAGGGAAACGAAAAAAGAAAGCCGTGATAAGTGTTGAATGCGCATCGCCAGGCGAATAGCGGCGATTCACGCCTTATCCGCTCCATGCAGGCGTTTGAGGTCCTGCTTGGCAAGCGGATTTCCGCGGTCCAGGGCGCTTTCTCAGGAACTGTTCAAAGTGCAGGAAAAATCTTGGGCGAGACGCCCAAGCCACCGGAATTACGGGCAAGATGCCCGTGCCACCAGTAACTTTGAACAGTTCCTGGGCGTTATCGGGCACATCTGGATACTGTTACCAACAGATAGGGAAAGCCCCGTCACTTCATTCCGGGTTCTGCATACGCTGACAGGTCTTGGGACGTTCTTTATGCAGAACCCCGAACGTAGTGAGGGGGTGAATGCGGTTCGAGTCAGCAACAGTGTCACGATGCGCCCGGCATTATCCTGAGGAGGACAATAGCGGGAATCCTAAGTGGCAGTTCGCCTGCACACTTTTCACAGACCGCAGAGACAGTTGGAATTTGGAGCCTCATGTTATCTGATTGGCGCCCAGATGGCTCCAATAAAAAATTCCATTCCGAAAGCATATTTTTGTTGTTGTTGTAGAAAAAAAGTTTCTACGGTGGCCCGAGTTGTCCCGGAAACATGGGTTTCCGGGCCGGCGCGATACGGGGAAATAAAATCAGGACCAAGGCTCGTGGCCGCGGCCCGGGAGTGCGTCCCGTGAACGGCTTGCTTTTTCTCAACGGCGAATTCATGGACATCGCGGATGGCCGCGTGTCTGTCGAGGATCGCGGATTTGTATATGCGGACGGCATCTATGAGGTGCTGCGCATTTACGGGGGCCGGGCGTTTGCGGTGGAAGAGCATCTGGAGCGCCTGGCGCGCAGCGCGCGAGGCGTCATGCTCGATTTGCCCCGTCCCATCGAGGAATATCCGCGCCTTTTCGAGGAATTGATCGCCCGCAGCGGAATTGTGGAAGGAACGATTTACGGACAAATCACACGCGGCGCCGCCCCGCGTTCGCACCCGTTCCCGCCCGCTGGAACGCCGCCCACCGAGATGTGGTGGATCAAGCCGTTCGAGCCGGCCACGGAAGAAGCCCGCGAGCGCGGCGTCGGGGCCATTTTGCTCGAAGACGACCGCTGGGGGCACTGCGACTGGAAAACCATCGCGCTCCTCCCGAACATCCTGGCCAAGGAGCGGGCGCGGCGGCTCGGAGCCGTCGAGGCCATCTTCATTTCCGCCGACGGGATTGTTCACGAGTGCGCGGCGTCGAATTTGTTCGCCGTATGGGGCGATGTCGTGCGGACACATCCGCTCTGCTCGAAACTGCTGCCGGGCGTTACGCGCCGCGTGCTCGTCGAGTCGGCAGCCGAGGCGGGAATGCCCATCCGTGAGGAGCCGTTCCATGTGCGGCGGCTGCTCGAAGCCGACGAGCTGTTCCTCACCTCGACGACATTCGAACTGATGCCGATCACGCAGGTGGACGGGCGCGCGGTTGGTTCGGGGCGGCGCGGAGCCGTAACGAAAGCGCTGCACGAGATTTTCCGCGCACGCGTTACGGAAACCTGCGCGACCGGCGCCCAAGCCCTATATGGATAATACGCAAGAAGACCTGGAATAAGGCTATTGCTACATCTTCAGGTCCGCCTCAGCCGACCGTGGCAAGCTGCCGCAGTATCAGCGTGCGCACGAGTTCGACATCCTTGTGGACTTCGGCCTCTGAACGCTTTTGCAGCATGGCAATTTCCAGATCGTCGAATCCATCGGCGTGGAGAAGGAATGCCTGGCGCTGCAGGCGGGGCAGTTTTTTGATGGCGCGGTGGATGATCCGCATTTGCTCGCGCGCGGAAAGCAGCGACGCGGGGTCGGGCACTTCCGCGCCAGCCAAAATATCTTCGAGATGCAACTGTTCGTCGGGCTGATAGAATTCGAGAGCCTCGTCGCCAAGCGTGCTGACCTCAAGGCGCGGATCGTTTTCAGGAATGTCGTCGTCGAAATGAGCCGCGGGATCATCGGCCGGTTCCAGGCGGCGCTCGCGGATGATTTCATCGAGGAACTGGTTTAGGAGCGCGGCGAGTTTGGCGCGGATGGGCGGCTGCATGTTGCCCTGGCGGAAGGAATCGTAGGCGCGGACAACGACTTCGTCGAGCACCTCGGCGGGGTCCAGCGCCCCAGGGGCAAGTTCGCCAGCCACTTGCCGCTGGCGCAACTCGCGAACAGCCAGCGTGTAAAGCGTGCCGAGCAGTGGGCGCAGGCGCGCGTCGAAGGCTTTGCGGTCCTGCATTGTGGCGCTTTTTGCCAGCTCAGGGCGCGCCTCGGCCAGGTGCTCTTCCGCGTGCGTATGCCGGCGGCGGAGATGTTCGCGAGCCAGTGCGGCGCGGTGCGCCCGCAACGACTCAAGCAAGGCATCGGCCGCCCGGTCCACAGCCGTGCGCGCGTCGGGATCAGCGCGTTCGGCATATAGCGCCCCGCCGCGCAAGGCAAGATTCAGCGTCACTGTAACGACGGGCGGATGGCCTTCCTTGCGAGCCGAAAGGCGCAGCGCGGCCGAGGCATCGTGCGCGCGCCCGGCCGTTCGCTCCAGTTTTCCGCGTTTTTTCTCAATATCCTTTGTTATGAACTCGCGTTCCAAGTCCGTCAGGCCGCTGGTGGCTGTCGTAATCTGCATGACGCGCACCTCCCGGATAGCCGTGGTCTCGGGAACTATGCCAGTGGCGGTTCCAGCGCCGGAAGAGGAAGAAAATGCTCGTGAAAACAATAAAACGGGCGAGAAACTCACCCGGAATTGTCCTTACCATTTTTATTGACGCAAATCGACAGTTTGTCAAGCACATGGAGATTGCAATATAGCCAGGAGAGCACGGAAGCGCCTCCCAATTTTCTCGCCATTGACGCCCCTGGGAGAAATATGGAAAACAACTTGGCGGAAACGCCGGGGAGCGCGTCTCTTCGGTTGTTTTCGTCTGGAATCGTGCCAAAACCCCGCCATTTTGCGGGAAAAAGCGTTCGGGAAGGCACACGCACAACACAGCGCAGGCACATGCACAGGCACATTCGGCCGTAAAATCCCAGGAGGATTGCCCCCCTTGGCGGCGGTTCCTATCCCATCTGAGAAATTTTCATAGGAAGACTCATGCGCCTACGATGTTCCTTTTGCGGACGCGATCAGCACCAGGTCCGGACTCTGTTCAAAGGCCTGACTCACAAAGATGTAACTGGCAGCGTCTATATTTGCGACGAATGCGTGGTGCAATGCTCGGAACGGTTGCGGCGCGACGAAGTGGCCAAAACCGAAGAACAGTCGCTCGACCGCCTCAAGCGCCTTCCCACGCCTGTCGAGATCAAGCAAGCACTCGACCAATATGTAATTTCGCAGGAACGCGCCAAAAAGGTTCTTTCGGTCGCCGTTCACAACCACTACAAGCGCATTCTCTATAATGTGGCGAACGACGACGTCGAGTTGCAGAAATCCAACATCCTGATGATCGGCCCAACCGGATCAGGCAAGACACTCCTGGCGCAAACGCTCGCCCGTGTTCTCGACGTGCCGTTCGCCATCGCGGACGCCACCACGCTAACGCAGGCGGGTTATGTTGGCGAGGATGTCGAAAATATCCTTCTGCGCCTGATCCAGAGCGCCGACGGCGACATCGAGCGCGCCCAGAAGGGTATTGTCTATATTGACGAAATCGACAAAATCGCCAAGACCTCGCTCAACGTCTCGATCACGCGCGACGTCTCGGGCGAGGGCGTGCAGCAGGCGCTCTTGAAAATTCTCGAAGGCACTGTAGCGAACGTTCCGCCCACAGGCGGACGCAAGCATCCGCACCAGGAATATCTGCGGTGCGATACGACGAACATCCTCTTCATCGCGGGCGGGGCGTTCTCGGGCCTTGTGGACGTCATCCGCAAACGGGTCGAGGAGCGCACGATGGGTTTTGGCGCCGAGGTGATTCCGCGCAAGGAGCAGGACGTCGGCGCGATCCTCTCGCAGGTCAATTACTACGACCTGCTCAAATTCGGAATGATTCCGGAATTCGTCGGACGCTTCCCGGTTGTCGTCACGCTGGACAAACTTGGCGAAGAGGAAATGCTTCGCATCTTGCGCGAGCCGAAAAACGCCCTCCTGCGCCAGTATCAAAAGTTTTTCGATCTCGAAGGCGTGCAGCTCGAGTTCACCCAAGAGGCGGCCCAGGAAGTGGCGAAAAAGGCGCTCGATACCGGCACCGGCGCGCGCGGACTGCGGGCGATCCTCGAAGAAACCATGCTGGATTTGATGTTCGACTTGCCCTCGATGAGTGAAAAAGTGTCGGTCTGCCGCATTACGGACGCCGCGGTTCGCGGCGAATCGGGGCCGGAATTGATTCCGAGGGAGGCCAAGGAAAGCGCCTGAGAACATGTGCGGAGGAATTGGGGCCTTGCGGGCGTCGCGCGGATGCCGGAGGCCCTTTTTCACTTTTCAGGACAACCAGGCGCATCAGGATCGGGCCGGATTATGGACGGCAGTGAACTTCAGTGGACGGCGTGGTGGGAACCCGCTCTGGCCAGTGTGGCGCTTGTAGTGGTTTCCGGAGTATGCTCATGGGCCGAGGCGGCGATCCTGGCGCTGGTGCGTGCGCTGCGGCTTCGGCGGCACAAAACAGAGGAATTGCGGGGCCGGATGCTGAGGCGCCTGCTCGAACATAGCGAACAAACCTTGCTCACCACACAAATGGCCTCGGCGGCGCTCAATGTTGGCGCGGCGCTCCTGGCGGCGGAGGCGGCGGCGCGCCTGTGGCCCTCGCATCGAGCAATCGCCATCTGGATTGGAATCGTTCTCGCGGGCGCGGCGCTTTTGGCGTTTGGAGAAGCGCTTCCGCGCGCCCTGGCCGCCGGACGGTCGGAAAAATCCATCCGCCGGGCCGCCCGCCGGGCCGCCCGCCTGATCGGCCCCGTGGTTTTTCTCTCCGCGCCGTTGCGCTGGCCGCTTGCCTGGATTGCCTCGCGTCTCGTGCCCGCGCCCGCCACGGATGCCGTC
Source organism: uncultured Candidatus Sumerlaeota bacterium (assembly GCA_964446285.1). Lineage (GTDB taxonomy): Bacteria > Sumerlaeota > Sumerlaeia > SLMS01 > CAYUNT01 > CAYUNT01. The sequence continues at coordinate 11,030 of CAYUNT010000099.1, forward strand.
AAAGACCCGCCGAAAAGCATCGAAGACATTCGCGCCCTGCTCAGCTCCCTCGAAGCCGCCCGCCTCCTCGAAGAAGAAGAACGCGAAATGATCGACGGCGTCTTTGAATTCGCCGAAACCACCGCCGACGAAATCATGACTCCGCGCACGGACATCGAGGCTTATCCGCTCGCGACGCCGCAGGAAGAGATGATTGAGCGGCTGAAGCGCACGCAATTCGCCCGCGTCCTTGTTTATGAAGACACGATCGACAACGTGGTGGGCATTCTTCCCGCGAAAAAGACCCTGCTCGATCCCCAACGCCCTTGGCGTGAATTCCTCCAGAAACCGCTCATGGTTCCGGCCACGCTCGAGCTCGACGACCTCCTGATCCATTTCAAGCGGGCGCAATCGCATCTGGCGGTGGTCCTCGACGAATACGGCGGCGTCGCGGGAATCGTGACCATTCATGACCTGATGCAAGAGATCGTCGGCGAGATTCCCGAGGAGGAAGAAGGCGGCGAACAGGAAATGGAACTGGTCGAGCCGGGCGTGTATCTGGTGGCGGGGCGAATGGGTGTATCCGGATGCGCCGAGCGCCTGGGATGCCCGCTGCCGGAGGAGGGCGCGCGGACAATCGCCGGTCTGGTTTTCACACGCCTCGGGCGGGTTCCGCGTCTGGGCGAGGAGGTTCGGATCGGGCGCGTGTTCATCCGCGTCCTGGAATTGCTCGAAAACCGCATCGAACGCCTGGAAATCCGCCTTGCGCTGGCGGAACCCGGACCGGATGGCAAAGAGCGCGGCGAAAAGGGCTTGCGGCAGGACGAATCCGGCATTCCAGACCTCCTGGAACCGGTTCGAGAGGTGGCGCACGAATGAGCTGGCTGGCCGCGATTCTATTTGTCGGAGTGGCTCTGGCGGCGCTTGCGGCATGGGCGGGGCTGTTTACGGCGCTTGAAGCGGCGCTGCTCGGCGTCAACCGCCAAGCCTTGCACGATCGTGAGGAAGAGGGCGATTCGAGGGCCGCCGCCGCGCTGGCGCTTTTTGCGCGCCCAAGGCGAATTCTTGGCGCGTCGCTTGTCACCAACCTTCTTGCCCTGCTCCTCGCCGCGGGACTGGTTCAAATGTGGTTTGAAATGGACAGCCCGCTCAAGACCTGGCGCGAGAGTCTGCCCGATTCCATCGCATGGCTGCTGGGTCCGGTGTTTTGGGCCGTTGTGATTCTGACGCCGCTGTTTCTGCTTGTGGCGGAGATCATTCCGCGCCGATGGAGCCGCGCGCACGCCCAAGGTTCGCTGTGGGTGGGAAACCGCTTTATTCACCCCCTGGTGCGGCGATGGCTCCTGGTGGCAGGCGCTTTGATTCAGCCTTTGTCCGCGCTGTTTCGGCGAATGGGCCTGGCCGGGGCGCTCGAACCGGTCCGCCTGACACGCGAGGACCTTCAGGCGCTTGTCGAGTTTTCTCCCAGCCACAAACCCTCAGCTGCCGCCGCCGCCCCCGAAAGCCAGCGCGGAATGATCCAATCCATCCTTGCTATGGGCGAAACGCTCGTGCGCGAGGTTATGCGTCCGCTTGGCGAGGTGGTGGCCATTCGGCTGGGCGAAATGACCCCGGAGCAAATGATCGAATTCGCCCGCCGCCACCCCTATACGCGATACCCGGTTTATCGCGAACGCATGATCGATTTGATCGGCTATATCAATGTATATGACCTTGTCAGTGAAGACCTTGAGGGGCGAAGGCTCGAGGAATTTCTCCACGATGCGCTCTATGTGCCCGAGACCGCCCGCCTCGATACGCTTCTCGAGGAATTCATCCGCCAAAAGACGCAATGCGCTATTGTCTTCGACGAACACGGAACTTGTTCGGGATGGGTGACGCGCGAGGACATGTTTGAGGTGATTCTTGGGGACTTGAACGTTGAGGGCGATCCGGGATTGTTGCACATCCGCCAGGAAAACGAAAGCAACTGGCTTGTGGACCCTCGCATCGATCTCGACCATCTCAACCGCCTTTTCGACATCTCGCTGGAGAAGATTCATTGCGAGACCCTGGGAGGGTATGTGTATAGTGTGCTCGGACGAGTGCCGGTTCCGGGCGAGCGCATCGAATTGCGCCGCTGGACCATCGAGGTTGTGGAAATGGACCACCACATCATTCGATGCATTCGTTTGTTCCGGCGTCCAGAAACCTTGCCGCATCCGGAGGGCGGACGCGGAGGGGCGGAATCTGAGGATTCGCCCAGAGCAAAATAAAAACCACGTTTCGGGCCGGCGCTTTTTCCTTTTCTCTTGCGCGAGCACCCGCGCCCCGAAACTGCACAGGATCGGTTCATGGGATTTGAAGTCATTCCAGCAATTGACCTGCTGGGAGGCCGCGTTGTGCGGCTCGAGCAGGGATGCCGCGACCGCGCCAAGGTCTATTCGGAAAAACCGGCACAAATGGCGCGCAAATGGGAGCGGTGCGGAGCGCGGCGGCTGCACGTCGTGGATCTGGACGGGGCATTCGATGGCGTGCCGCGCAATCTGGAGGCGATTCGCGCCATTTGCGCCAAGACGTCGCTCGAAGTGGAACTGGGCGGCGGATTGCGAACCGAGGCCGACGTTCAAGCCGCGCTGGACGCGGGCGTGAAGCGCATTGTTCTGGGAACACGGGCCTTTGAGGACGAAAACTTTTTGCGGGCGCGGGTTGCAGCTTTAGGCGAACGCCTGATCGCGGGGGTGGATGCTCGCGGCGGGCGGGTGTCGCTGCGCGGATGGGTCGAGGTCGCCGAGGAAAAAGCGCCGGACTTCATACGGCGGCTGGCCGCGATGGGCGTGCGCGAGGTCATCTTCACCGATGTGGCCACGGACGGCATGATGTCTGGTCCCAACATCCCTTCGTTGCGCGAAGCCGCCGCCGCCGCACCCGCCCTGAACATCATCGCCAGCGGGGGAGTGCGTTCGACGGAAGACCTTCTCGCCCTTGCTGGCCTGGGGATTCCCAATCTGATCGGCGCGATTACAGGACGGGCGATCTACGAAGGCACAATTGATCTGGCCGAAGCTATTGAGGCCATTGCGCAGGCGTCTCCGCCGCCTCCCAAGGCCGCCGGTTCCGCTCCTTCGCCCTGAACATCGTTCCATACTGTTTCCGCGCCATCTTCATCTCAATCCATTTTGCTGCCTATGCCTTCTGCTGTTTTCCCGAGCAAAATCCCCGCCCGCCGCCCGCGCCGGATTGGAATGATCTGGCTGCTGGCCGCGGCGTTTGCGGCCGCGGCTCTGCCGAAAATTTCGCACGCCGCACAAGACAGCCAGCCGTTTTTCAAGAGCGATTACCGGGGCGATCCCAAAGTGGTTCTGGCCTGGGTGGACGATCAGCCTATTACAGAAACGGACCTGTATTATTTCCTCCTGTTGGCGCGAATGCCCAATCCGGATTTTGCGTGGGGATGGCGCGCGAAAACAGAGCCGGAGCTGGCCGGGTCGCAGCGCGAACTCATCCGCCGGGGCGTCAAATTGCTTGTCCTGACGAGGATGATTTCGCAACAGCGCCCGCCCGCCGCCGCTCCCTTCACGGAATTCACGACCGTCCGCTGGATTCTCTATCCCATCTACACGCTGCTGTGGACCGACCAGGTGGTTGCGCCGGAAATCCAAATCACCTCGGAAGACCTGCTTTATTACATTCGCAATAACGAAAAGGAATTCTCACTCCCCGAGCGGGCGCAGTTTTACTGGGCGTATTTCCCTGTGCGGCCAGACGCCGGACCCGAGGCGCGGCGCGGCGAGCGAACGCTGGCGGAACAGGCGCTGGCGCGTTTGCGCGCAACCAATGCCTCGCTCGCCGCGGTGGCCGCCGATTATCCCCCTTCAACCACCCTGCAAGCCCAAACCGGCGGTCTCTATACCATTGCCTTTGACCACGCGCAGATCGACCCGATCCTCGAAGCGCAATTGCGGCTCAATCCTTCGGGCCAGCCATCGGGCGTCGTGGAAACTCGCGACGGATTCCACATCCTCGAACTCCATGCGCGGCTTCCCGCCACGCTGCGGCCCGACGACGAAATCCGCGAAGAGGCGCGGTTTATTCTTTTTCACCGTTTTCTGCCGCAGCAGTTCGATTACCGCCTGGCGGAACTGCGCCGCAAAATCCACCCGGTCAACCGCGTTAACCTCTGGCCGTTCCTCGACGAAGATACAGTCATGCTCGACATTGGCCCGACGGAACTGAACAAGCGCGAATTCCGCGACCTGTTTCCGCAGGTATTCACAAGCGCCGCGACTCCCGCCATCCAAACTCTGCGGAATCTGGCGGACGAGCTGGTGAACAACGAGCTAATCGCCCAGGATATCGAAACCCGCCAGTTGGGAGAACGCCCGGCGCTTCGCGATTCGCGTTCGATCGCCCGCTCCATTTTCGCCACGAGCCTGGTGCTCAAAGACGCCGCCGGGCGGTTCACCATGCCCTCTGATGCGGAGCTCGACCGCCTGTGGGAGGTTCATCGCGCGATACTGGCCCCCGGCGTCGAGCGGCATTACTACCGCTTGGGCGTTTCGCTGCGGCGCAAAGGCGGACTGCTTCCGCCGCCAGCGGATCAGCAACGCATTTACCGCGCGCTGCTCAAGGACCTGCGCGATCAATACAAGGAATTCAGCGAGGTTCTCGGCGGACTGCGCGCGGCCTCGACCACGAATGCGCCGCTCAATGCGGACCTTATGCTTTCGCGCTGGAAGCCGGGCGAAAAAGAACTCTACGAAAAAACATTTTCCGATCTTGGATTTCAGACGGCGCCCGCCCCCGGTCCCCTGGCCCTGCCGCGCCTTGACCTTCCCGCGCTGGCGCCCGGCGAGGTCTCGCCCCCGCGCTACGAAGAGCCGGGCGTTGTGGCCATGTATTTCGTTACGGAAGAGCGCCCGGCGCCTGCGCCTCCTCTTGAACAGCGGCGGCAACTTGTGGCTGACTACCTGCGGCAGAATCAGCTCTTCGGCGAGGCCCAAGCCACCCTGGAAGAGATGCGCCAGTCCGGACGTTTTCACTGGAATCCCGAGATCAGACCCTGAGGGATGGAACGATCGCAATGACGCAGCGAAACCGAGGGAATCGCCGTTCATGGAAAATCGCCTTCGTCCTGATCGGAATCTGTTTCGCGATTTTTTTAGTGACGCTCTACCGCTACATTGCGTTCAACCTCTGGCTGGAAAGCGATGCGCGGCGGCTCGAACGCTATCCGCGCGTCTTGATCGAACAAAGCCGCGAAATCCAGGACCCGGCGCTTGAGAGTCCGGGGATGGAAGATACAAGGCAGATTGAGCGGGCGCTTTGCAAAAGCGGCACGGCTGACCGGCTGGTTGTGCATCTGTCGCGCAGCGACATCCGCTACGACCTGTTCCGCCGCAAGGCGTTTGTGAAGGTCTTTTTGGAGACGGCGTTTCCCGGCCAGCCCGACCGCATCCAGCGGATCAAGTTCCTCGATGTCCTCGCGCGACAGAATGGCAAATGGGACGTCATTCAGGTTGAGGAGTTGACGATTCCCTAGGCCGGAGGGGAGAACGGCCAAGGCAGGCGTAAAAACGCCGTGCGTTTGCCCTGGCAAATGCCCCATACGCTCCATAATACCAATTTCCCGTAATTCTGTTCCCTGAATTTGCTCTGAAGGAGCAAAA
>CAYUNT010000100.1:0-16139 GCA_964446285.1 uncultured Candidatus Sumerlaeota bacterium
GATGCCCAGTAACCCAGGCCTTCGCTTCGCTCCGACCTGGGCTGTATTAAGGCCGGTCCTTCGGACCTCCTTCCTTTCTGATCTCCCACCCTCCATCCTCACACCCTCGAACCTCCCACCTTTTAATCTCATGCCTCTAAGTCTCGCACTTAACGAATTCTTAATATGCCGCTTGATTTGCGGAAAGATTAGGACTAAAAAGATATTGTGTGAGCAGGAATCCGTTGGGCAGGAAATGGCAGTGTTTTATTGGCGATTCGTCCACAGGGGCCGGATTGACAGGTCCGTTTATATTCGGAGCGCGTGGTTTCTCCCACTTGTCGCTCTGGTGGCGGCCTCGTGTGCCTTCCGCCCGGATTCGGCCTCGGATTCGGGCGCGAATGCGTCTTCAGGGCAGGGCAGTTCGCAAGTGCCGCTGGCCGTCGGCCGCGAGGACGCCGTCGTTCACCTGCAATACTCGATGATGGGCACTTTTGTGGATTTCCGCGTGTGCGCCAAAGAAGGCGCGCGCCAAAAAGCCGAAGCGGACATCGAGAAAGTCCGCGGCGAGTTGCAGGACTACATTGACGTGATCAACGCCTACAACCCGGCGAGCGACATCTCGAAGGTGAACGACAATGCGGGCCGCGCGCCTGTCCGCGTGGATCCGCGCCTGTTGCAGATTCTTATGCGCGCGCGCGAATTTTCCGAGGCGTCCGGCGGTGCATTCGATATTACCTATGTGCCTTTGGCGCGCCTGTGGAATGAAAAGACCGCCGCGGGCGCTTTGCCTTCCGACGAAGAGATCGCTCGCGCCCGGCCGCTGGTTAATTATCGCGATCTCATTCTCGATGCCGAGGCGGGAACAGCCTTTTTGCGGCGCGAGGGGATGCGCATCGAACTGGGCGCCATCGCCAAAGGCAGTGTCATCGACTTGGCCGCCAAGCGCCTGAGTGAACTTGGATATTCGGATTATCTTTTCAATGCGGGAGGCGACCTCCGCGCCAGCGGCGCAAAACTGGATGGTCCATGGAAAATCGGAATTCAATCGCCCCGCGGGGATTTTGGCTCCGTGCTTATGAAATTCCCGGTGCGTGACCGCGCTGTTGCCACATCGGGGGATTACGCGAAATTCAGAATCGTGCAGGGCAAACGCTACTCGCACATTGTCGATCCGCGCTCGGGCCGCCCGGCGGATCGATGCGTCAGCGTTTCGGTAATGGCGCCCGTGGCCGAGACGGCGGACGCCCTTGCCACGGCTTGTTTTGTGCTCGGTCCGGAAGAAGGCATGGCCCTATGCCGAAAATATCCCGGAGTCGAGGTGTTAATTTTCGACATGGCTTTGCGCGCCAGTTCCTCGCCCGGCTTTCCCGAGCCAGAGCAGGCAGGCGGCGAAACGAATCCATCCAGGAGCAGCATTCAGTGAACATCTCCCGGCGCGATTTCCTGAGGTATTGCGGGGTGGCGGCGGGCGCGATGGGACTTTCAGGGATGGACCTTGAGGCTTTGGGAGCGGCGCTGCAAGGCATCGCCGTTCCGCGTGTGGTTTGGTTTCATGGAAGCGGATGCCAGGGCGACTCGGTTTCGATGCTCAACCGCATCGCGCCCGGCGAACCCGCCGCAACCATCGACGACGCGCTCGTCAACTACATCGAGTTGGATTATCATTCGGTGGTGATGACATCGGCGGGCGAACAAGCCGCGCTTTCGGCTATGCGCCAGCGGCGTTTGGGAAGTTACGTCCTGGCGGTCGAGGGCGGCATTCCGACGGCCTTCGATGGCGGCGCTTGCACCGTCTGGACCTGGCAGGGCCGGGATGTGACCTACCGCGAGGCTGTAGCGGATTTCGCGCGCAACGCCGCCGTGATCCTCGCTGTGGGAACCTGCGCCGCATTCGGCGGCATCCCCAAAGCGCCGCCAAACACTACCGGCATTTTGAGCTGTTCCGAATTGCTTGCCGCCGAGGGCATCACGGGCAAAACGCTCATCAACATTCCCGGGTGCCCGGCGCATCCCGATTGGACGCTCGGCACGATCGCCAAACTGATTCTCGGACAACAGATTATTCTCGATCCCAATTTGCGTCCGATGGCGTTTTTCGGCAATAACGTTCACGACTATTGCCCGCGCAACGAAAGCGCCCCCTCGCATAAGGGATTCGCCACGGCGTTTGGCCAGGACCACCTTTGCCTGGCCGACCTTGGCTGCCGCGGACCGGACACTTTCGCCGATTGCCCGAACCGCCGCTGGAACAACGGCGTCAACTGGTGCGTGGACGCCAACGGAATGTGCATCGGGTGCACGGAACCGGAATTTCCGGGCGGGGACATCTATGCCGTCGGGACTCTGCGACCCGCCCGCCGCCGATAGATTTTCAAATCCGAGCAGGCAATTTTCCCGGCGGCCCCGCGCGCCGCTCAAGGAGACATTCTCATGCAGTTCACGGCCGCAATTGATCCCGTTACCCGAATCGAAGGCCACCTCAAGGTGGATGTGGACATCGATACGCTGGGCGGCGTGCGCCAGGTGGTGGATGCCCGCGCCAGCGGCACGATGTTTCGCGGGTTCGAGCGCCTGCTTGTGGGCCGCGATCCGCGCGATGCCCAGCACATCACCGAGCGCATCTGCGGCGTATGCCCCGTCGCGCACGGAATGGCCGCCGTTCTGGCGCTCGACAATGCCTTTGGCATTGCGTCGCTGCCCAATGCGCGCCTCATGCGCAATCTCGTAAATGGCGCGAATTTCATCGATTCGCACATCCTGCATTTTTACTTCCTGAGCCTGCCGGATTTCGTGGACGGCCCGGGCAAGCCGCCCTGGCAGCCTGGCTGGCGCGTGGATAAGCGCTTCAACTCCTCGGACAGCGCTCATCTGGTCGGCAATTTCCTGCAGGCCGTCGCCATGCGCCGCAAAGCCCACGAAATGGGCGCGCTTTTCGGAGGCCGTATTCCCCATCCGCCGGCCTATATAGCGGGGGGATTCACCGCCACGCCACGCCCCGAGCGCATCGCCGCTTACAAAGCCTATCTGGAGGAACTCATTCCTTTCATCCGCGAGTCCTACATTCCGGATGTGGAAATGGTGGCGGGCGCGTATCAGGATTACTTTTCCGTCGGGCGGGGCGGCGGGCATCTGCTCGCCTACGGCGCGTTTGAACTGGACGCCGAGGGGCAGTCAAAACTCCTGCGTCCCGGACGTCTGGCGGCCGGCGCGCAGAACGCCGAGCCGCTCGATTCACTGGCCATCACCGAGCAGGTTTCCTATTCGTGGTTTGCGGATTCCACGAACAATCTGCATCCATCGCAAGGCCAGACGGAGCCGGAACGGCCCAAGGCCAACGCCTATTCCTGGCTGAAAGCGCCGCGCTATCTTGGCCTTCCGCACGAAGTCGGCCCGCTGGCGCGAATGTCTGTGAACGGGGATTATCGCAATGGCGTATCGGTGATGGACCGCCACCGCGCGCGCGCACTCGAAACGCTGAAAATCGCCGAGGCGCTCGCCGTGTGGGTCGATCAGCTGGACCCTGCGGGGCCGGTGTATTCCGCTCCTGTTTTGCCCGTTACGGCCATAGGCAAAGGACTAACCGAAGCGCCACGCGGCGCGCTTGGCCACTGGCTCTCGATTGCCGACGGGCGCCTCACGCGTTACCAAGTGATTACGCCCACGACCTGGAACGCCTCGCCGCGCGACTCACGCGGTGAACCCGGCCCGATCGAGCGCGCGCTCATCGGAACTCCCATCGAAAATGAAGACGAGCCGATCGAAGTGCTGCGCGTGATTCACTCGTTCGATCCGTGCCTGGATTGCGCGGTTCATGTGCTGCGTCCGAAGGCGGGCGCGTGCATCTTTGCCATTCCTCACACGCATGGCGAGCCGGAGCACGCCGGAGGCGATTCTGAGCATGGCGCGCATTCCCATTCCCACGCCCAAGCCCACGCCCACTGGCATTCTTGATAAATTCTTTTGAATCAACCACCAAGGCACGAAGGCACAAAAGCATAATTATGAAATACCCTGTTCTCATAAAGAAAAAACTCTCTTTGTGTCTTGGTGCCTTGGTGGTGAAATTTCTTCCCCCCAAGCGTTCCAGAGAATAGTTCCATGCCGTCCGCGATTTCCGCTCCCACTGCCAGAATCGCCATCATTGGCCTGGGCAATTCGTTGCTCCGCGACGATGGCGTGGGCGTGCATGTGGTGCGCGCGCTGCAACAAAACACCCTCTTGGGACCGGAATATGGCCCTGTTGTGCTGGCGGAAGTCGGGACGGCCCTGCTTCGCGCGCTTCACCTTTTCGAGGAGGCGGATCGCATTGTGGCAATCGACGCATTCCTTGGCGGTGGGCCTCCTGGGACGTTTTACTGGCTTGATCCGCACGAGCACATCGAGCGCGGCGAGCGCCCAGTGTCGTTGCACGAGTGGGGGCTTGTGAATGCCATCGCCTGCCTGCCCGAAACGGCGCGCCCGCGCATCGATATTTTGGGAATTCAGCCAGGTCTTATCGAATGGGGCCTGGAATTGTCGCCGCCCCTTGAGGCGGCGCTTCCGGTCCTATGCGGCGAAATACAGCGCTTTGTTCAGAATCTAAGGAGCGAAACATGAAGACTCGCCAATTCCACCCCCTGATGGTATTGATGATCCTTGCCTTTGCGATCTGGGCGCCGTTCGCCGCCGCCCAAAATCCGCTGGTGGTAACGTTTTCCACCACGCAAGCAGGTGGCTCCTACGCGCCCAAGAATGTCGTTGTGGTCTGGATAACAAATTCCAGCGGCACATTTGTTCGCACCATCGGCCGCTGGGCCAACCGCCGCGCCAGCGAGCTGGTGGAGTGGTATAGCGTGGCGGGCAGCAGCGATGTCGATGGCCTGAGCGGCGCGACACGCGCCAATCACACCGGCACGCTCACGGCAAGTTGGGACCTGAAAAACCGCTCCGGGCAGGTTGTTCCCTATGGCACGTATAATATCAACTTTCTCCTTACGGATTCCAACAACAGCACCTACAAAAACCGCACCACAGTGACCTTTAATCACAACGGCGTCTCTTCGTCGCAAGGCCCCATTAGCCAAGGCGGATACCTTAACATCACAGTCGCTTATACAGCCCCGCCAACGCCCACTCCGACGCTGTCTCCCACGCCGTCACCAACCCAGTCGCCAACGCCTCTATACTCCGCCACGCCCTCTCCTTCTCCCTCGCCCTCTCGCACCCCAACGCCTTCCCCCACGGCGTCACTTTTGCCGACGCTCTCGCCCACGCCCATTCCCACCGTGTCGCCGTCGCCATTTCCTTCGCCCAGCCCCTCGCCGCTGCCGCTTGGCGCGGTTCCCCCCGCCCAAATCGTCGGCGGTTTGGGCGGCACTTGCACTTCAGTGGCCGCGTCCGACGGCGGCATGGTCTGCGTGGGCCAAGGCGCGTGGCTGACTGCGCTTGATCTGGCGACGCTGACAGCGCCCAGGCGCATTGGGCAGTTGCACTTGGCGGCGGGCATTCGGGGGCTGGCCGTTTCGGGAGCAACCGCCTGGGCCGCGTGCGGTTCGGATGGCGTCCGAGTGGTCAGCCTGGCAACTCCGCAATCTCCGCTCCTCTTGCGCACTCAATCCAGCGAAGGACTGGCATACCGCGCCGCCCAGAACGGAACCGTAGTCGCAGTGGCTCGCGGGCGCGCTGGTCTGGCGCTGTTTGACGCCGCCCAGCCCAATTCCGCGGCGCCTCTTGGCGTTTTCGCGACCGGAGGCATTGCGCGCGATGTGGCGTTGCAGGACACGCGCGCATACATCGCCGATGAATATAAGGGATTGGTGATTGCTAATATCGCCAATCCCGCGGCCCCGAGCCTGGTGGGTTCCTATCCAGGAATCGAATTTGCCGAGGCGGTCGCCGTGCAGGGCGGGCTGGCTTTTGTGTCGGATCGCCTGCGCGGCCTGGCCGTTGTGGACGTCCAAAACCCTGCCGCGCCCGCCGCGCGCGGAAGCCTCGTTTTGCCCGAGGCAGCGCGCGCCCTTTCCGCAAAAGGAAATTATGTGTATGCGGTCTGCGCGGGTGAGGGGCTTGTCGTCATCGATGCTTCCAACCCCGATGCGCCGGCGATTCTCCAGACGCTCTCCACAACCGGCGAGGCGCTTGGACTTGCCTGGCGCGGCACGAATCTCCTGGTGGCGAATGGTCCCGAGGGATTGTGGATTCTCGATGCCTCCAATCCCGCCGCGCCCCAGTCGCTTGGCTCGTTCCGCGAACAGGCGCAACCTCGCGATGTGGCCTCGGCGGATGGCGCCACTTTGTGGGTGGCCGATTGGGCCGCGGGGTTGCAGTCATTGGGAATCGAAACACAGGAGGCCCCCGCGCCCCGCGCCATCCTCAATTTCCCGCGCCCGCCGTATGCCATCGCAATTTCTGGCGCGACTGCCTATCTCGCGCGCGGGCTGGAGGGGTTCACGACCGTCGATATTTCCAATCCAGCTTCGCCGGTCACGCGCGCCACGCTGACAACAGGCGAATTCGTTCGCGCCGTCGCCGTCCTGGGCGATCGCACTCTGATTTCGGAAGGCAGAAGAGTGCATCTTGTCGATGTAGCCAATCCCGCCATGCCCAGTATTCTCGGAACCTGGGATTCCGACGGAGGATATGCCGCGGGGGTTGCCTTTCTCGATTCAGGGCTGGCGTGCGTGGCCAACGGCGGAGGTGGCATCCGCATCCTTGACATCTCCGACCCGCTGACGCTTACGGAAATCGGCGCGCTCAGCCTGGAGGGATTTGCTTATGGAGTCAGCATTTCCGAGAACCGCGCCTATGTGGCCTGCGGACCCGCTGGAATCGCGGTTCTGAGCGTGGCAAATCCCGTGGAGCCGCAATTGCTTGGCACACATGCGACGGAATGGTCCGCCTTGGGCATTGTGGCCAGCGGAATGCGCGCCTGCGTGGCCGACGGCCTCGGCGGCTTGCAGGTTTTCGATGTATCCAATCCCGCCGCTCCCAAACGCGTTGCCGCCTCGGGCGCGCCGATTCGCGCGTGGCATCTGGCGCTTGCTGGAAGCCTCGCCTATATTGCCGATGACGCCGGCGGATTGGCAGTCCTGCAAACCAGCCCGGTCCTGACGTATTCGGGCAACATCTGGCTGTTCTTCTAAGAATAACGCCAATTTCGGACAGGCAAATCGCGGGTTTCAGGCGGCTGGTTCCATTTTTGCTGTCAGCATCAGGATTTTCAAGCGTGCTTGCCGCGATGAGGAGAGGCGCATCACACCCTTTTCCTTCATCTGAAGAATCTCGCGCAAGACGCCGCGCGCCTCCTCCATCCGCCCAATGCGCATCAGCCGCTCCGCCAGGTCAAGCCGGTGATCAGCGCTGAGAGGATGGAGTTCGACCGCGCGGCGCGACGCCGCCAGAGCCGCTTCGAGCGCTCCCGTGCGTTCGAGCGCGCGCGCAAGCGACCCTTGGATCGAGGCGGATTTGGGGTGAATGCGCGCCGCGCGCCGCAGAAAATCGATCCCGCGCGAATTTCCCGATTCGACTTCCGCTTGGCCGATGGCTGCCAGTGTCCAGGGATCTGATGGATCGTAGGAAAGAGCGCGTTTGTAGAATCCGATCAACTCGGCGGGGGGGGCGCCGTCGCGCATTGCGTCGCGCGCCGCTTGCATGTAAAAGCGGGAGAAAGCGCCGGGGACAGCCACGAGGACAAACACAATCCAGAGCAGCGCGGCGGGAATCAGCGGCCACCCGGCCCGCCACTTGCGCAATGGGGCGGCGGGAGCCGAGGTTGGAGTGGCGGGCGAAGCAGGCGCTTGAAGAAGAAACGACTTGGCCAGCGCGGCGCCGCCGCTGCCAGAGAGCAAGCCAAGCATCATCATCAAATCGAGATACAATTCGCGCTGCGACAGGGTGTATTCGACCAGCCCTTGCAGCAAAAGCCCGGCGCATCCCGCTTCCAGTCCGAAAAGCGCGACAGAAGCGGGTGTTGCGCCAGTCGTTGCACCGTGCGGCCGGCGGATGGCATTCGCCCCAAGCACAAGCGCCACCACCACCGCCACGCAAAACAACGCGAGGCCAATCAGACCCGCTTCGCCAGCGGTCTGAAGCACCCAGTTGTGCGCAAAAACCGTTTCGCCCGCTCCGGGACGCCGCAACTCGGGATAATACACCTCGAATCCGCCCGCGCCCGCCCCGATCCACGGATGGCGTTTCCATAGATCGAACGCAGTCCGCCAATAATATGTCCGTTCGCGAATTGTGCTGGAGGAGAGAAGGTGTTCAAAAAAAGTCCGGTTTTCCGCAGTAGAACCGGGCCGCAGAATCGCGGAATCCGTGGAGGCAATCGCCGAATTCCTTAAGGCGGACGGCGGCTTTTCAGCGGCGGAAACTGGTTCCGCTTGCGCAGGCGCAATTGCACGGAGCGAATACCATGCGGCGGCCGCCAGGAGAATTACCACCGCCCCCGCGCCTCGAAATTTCTCCGCGCGCCCGCGAGCATCGCCGTCCCCGCCCTGATTTCCCGGTGTTTCCCTTCCACCCCGTGTTCCCCGTCTTTTGAAAATTCCCGCGCGCCACAAGCGGAATCCGAGCCAGGCAAGCGCCCCGGCCGCCGCCAGGCATCCGCCTCGCGACTGGCTCAGGATCATGGCGGCCACGACGACGGCCATTCCAGACGCCGCCATTCCGCGCGACATCCGCGATCGCGGCGACACCACCCACGCCGCCAGCACCGCCAGCGAGGGAATCAGAAATCCAGCGAATAAATTCGGCGCGCCGAATGTCGAGAATGCGCGGCCTTCTTCCAGCGCGTGCATCACGCCTTGGAGAGTTGTGCCCTCCACCGCCGCATCGGCCATGCCTGGTTCATCCATCGCCGAGCGCAGCGCCTCGTGGATCGAAGCGAAAGTCTTTGGCCATCCCGCCGGACCCCACACCTGATACATTCCATAGGCGGCGAGGGCCACTCCGGCCAGAGCGAGCCACAACGCCCCCACTTCACCCGCCGAAAGGATGTGCGCCGCGCCCCCTTTGTCCGCCTCCCGCAGGCTTGCGGATTCTAAAATCCCCTCGCCGGGCGCGGGCTGCCAGGTCCATCGCCAGGCCGATTCACATGCGATGTAGAAGACCAGAAATCCCCAGAAAATCGTCAAAAAAAAGGGGCGTCCGATGGACGCTACCGGCGCCATACTTGCCACCACTGCCCACCACAGCAGCCAGGCTGCCTGCAGAACCATGACCCTGCGCAACGGCGCGGGCCAGCGCGGCACTCGTGCGCCCGCGGGGGCGGCGGGCCAGAGCAAAAGCGCCGTGGCCAGCAGTGCAATTCCGGCTCCAACTGCAAGGCTGTGCAGCGGGTAGGCCTGCTGCAAATAAACATGCGAAATGGAAAGAATCAGCAACAGCCCAAGCAGCGCCACTCCGGGCAGGTGACGCCGCACCGGCGCTCGCGGACTGATCTGGGCCGGAGTCATATCATTAAATCCGGGGCGGATTCGCGAAAAGGATGAAGGCCAGGCGAAGGCGGAGCGAGGCTTACGCGGCCGCGGGATGAAGCGCCACAACGAGCGCCACCTCGACGCTCGCGTTCAGCGGAAGCGAATTGCATCCAACCGCCGTCCTAGTATGCTTGCCCGCGTCGCCGAAAATTTCCAGCAGCAAATCCGAGGCGCCGTTGGCAACCTTGGGCTGTTCGGTAAAATTATCCGCGCTCTGAACAAACACATACACGCTCACTACCCGTTCCACGCGGTCGAGCGACCCGGCCACGGACCGCACCGCCGCCACTGCGTTCAGACATGCCATGCGCGCCGCTTCGTATCCTTGCGCTTCTGTCACGGGCAAACCCAGTTTCCCTGTAATTTCCACGCGGCCATTCACCATAGGCAACTGGCCCGAAGTCCACGCCAGATTGCCAATTGCCACGGCGGGAACATAAGCCGCCACCGGCTTGGGAACGGGTGGAAGTGTGATTCCGCGTTCGGTCAGACGCTGTTCGGGAGTGGTCATTTTTTCCGCGCCTCCGGGGAGTCAATATCTCAAGCGCGACTCGAATTTGCACCCCCCGCCCCCGCAGTCAATCGCACATTTCGGGCCTCGTATTGCATGGGCAGAGTAATGAAAATGGAAGTATCATCAGATAGGGCAAGTTCGTGCATTCCAATTGACAACGGCCCAATGTCTCAGGCAGGAAGCAAACATCGCCGATGGGTTATGAGCGGCGGGAAGAGAGCGGCATTCTTCCAGTTGTGCCTTGGGCACCCAAATCCTCGTTTCCTTCCTATCCCCTTATCTGAATTCTCGACAAATTGAAACGGTCATCTGTATGCTTGGCAGTATGACTGCAGAAGATCGGGTCCCGAGCATCTCAAACGCGCAATTTTTCCGAGGCGCCTGAAGAGGAAGAATAATGATTTCTCCAGACCGCTGGATTATTGCCATTGGAAAAGAAAAGATGCTTGGTCCTTATTCCGAAGCGGAAGTTCGCGCTTTGGTTGCCCACGGAAAAGTTCAATCAGATTGCATGATTTGGCGTGAGGGATGGAATAATTGGCAGTCAATTTATGCTGCATTGCCTGGAATTCCTCCGCCGCCGCCATCGTCCGACTACATAGTGCAATCTGTTCTTGGTGCCGCCGCGCCTCCTCTGCCCATCCGGGAGGCTGCCCCGGCAGACCCCATTCCGGACTCGCATATTTATCTTTTTGACCAGGGAAAGCTGTTTGGCCCCTATTCGCGCGCGGAAGCCATGCAGTATATGCGAGAGCAAAGAGTCAGCCCACAAGCGCTTGTCTCTGTTCCAGGATGGAGCGGATGGAAACCAATCCATCTTGCTTTTCCGTCTTCGGGCGCAGGGTTGCATTCTGGCGGCCTGAGTCGCCGTCTGCTTGCATCCGATTTTCGCTATCCAGGCGAGGGACCAGCGCTTGTATTCTCTGTCCTGATTATGATTATTATCGCCATTTCGCTGGGGATGGTATGTTTTCTGCTACCATTGCTTATCCTTGTTTTTGTTCTCATGATTCGAGTTACTACTGGCATTAACCTAGGCAATTGCGCCCGGGTTTCGGAAAACAGCTTTCCACGCGTGCATCGGCTGGTCAATTTGGCCTGTCATCGTCTTGATATTCCGCGCCCGAAAGTGTATATTATGCAAGATCCCACGCTCAATGCCTACGCAATTGGCTTTGGAACACCTTACAATGTGGTGTTGCATTCAGCCCTGGTAGATGCCTTGGATGACAGTGAACTTCTTTCTGTCATTGGACACGAATTGTCGCATATCAAGTGTGGACACACAAAGATATTAGCTTTGCTTGCGCCGGGCGGGTTTTTATACATACCCATCGCAAATCTTTTTAAAATAATCTTTATGATTTGGGGTCGGCGGGCGGAATACACTTGCGACCGGGGCGGGTTGCTGGCTTGCCAGAGCCTTTCGGCGGCGGTTCGAGCAGAAATAAAGCTCATTGCAGGCCCCAAGGCAATGGAGCATATCCAACTCCAGGAATTGCTGAATCAGGCACGAGAAGTGGATGCAAATCTCATGGATTCTGTTGGCGAATTTTTGCAAGAGCACCCCTATGGAATTCGCCGCATCAAGCAAATCGTTCGCTTTTATGCCAGTCCTCAATATAGGCATATTCTGCAATTCATTCCCGAAGGCGAACCACCTTCTGAAGTATCTCGGATGGTGTAATTCCGATTTGGTTATGGACATTTATCAATTCAGGAGAGGTTATTTCCATGAAATGCACGGTGTGCGGCCACGAATGCTCTCCGGAGTCCAAATTCTGCGAAATCTGCGGAGCGCCTATGCAACAGGGGCCGAAAATGGATCGCGTGTTGCAGCCTGCTTCTGCCCCAAGCCAGCCGCCAAACGTTTCTTCTGCTTCCCATGCGGAACCATTCCCTCCGGAGCGCCCATTGGATGAATCCCCGCAGGGAATTCCGCTCCTGCCGCCATTGCCTCCGACACCACCCAATCACTACGCCGCTCAACAACCCGGATTATCCTCTGGGGCTGGCGCCCCGCCCCCGCCAGTTGCTCCGTCCTATCCCTATGCTGTTACTGCCATGCCTGGTGAACTCCTGCCAGCGCATCTGGGCTCGAGGTTTTTTGCTTTCCTGATCGATATGATTATCTACATAGTCATAATTGAAATTATACAGAGCATATTTGGCTCATTTCTTTTCTCTGGAATCGATTTGGAAAAACTCGGTGAAATGGAAATGACAGAAAAACAATGCGAAGACTTTTTCTCCCAATTTCTTGGCGGCGGAATACTGCTTCTTATTTTTAGCATTGGCGCGGCTATTTTTTATTTCTGCCTGCCAATGATGATATGGAAACGCTCGATTGGCCATGCAGTTTTTGGCCTGATTATTGTAAGCGACGATGACGCCCCAATATCTCCGGGTACAGCACTAATACGAGGCATTGTTAAGGGACTATCCACGTGGTCTATTTATCCAGCAATGATTTGCTGTTGTATGGGATTAGTCAATTTTCTTTTCATTATTCGCCGTGATCGCCGCCTGCTCCATGATCTAATATCCGGCACCAAAGTTGTTCGGTCCCGGCAATAGTGCAGGCATTTGGAACTGCGTAAAATGGGTGCGCGAGGCGCTTCGCAAGGGAGACCTCGAATCGGCTTCGAAACTGGCGCGCGTTTTCAAATTGACTCCGGTTGCATTGGGAAAATAGCGCGTGGACAGCGATGCCAGAGGCTTCTTGCCTTCCGCGCCGTGAATGAATAAACAATGGCGGCGGCCAGGATTGGATTGAGGCGGGGGGGGATGCGCCTTAATCTGAGATAATCCGCTTTGCAGTCCTTTATGAAAACTGCTCAATGCAATTTTATGTCTGGAGGCAATTAATGATAAATCCTCGAATTACTTCCAATCCAGATGTGTGTGGCGGCGAGCCGTGCGTTGCAGGAACCCGCATTCCGGTCCATGTAGTTCTTGGGCATTTGGCGGCGGGAGACGACTGGGACACGCTTCTTGAGGAGTATCCGCGGCTGACGCGCGAGGACATCCGCGCTTGTCTGGAATACGCCACTTATCTCTGCACGGAAAAGGCGCTGGCGGTATGAGGATCGTCCTGGATGAAAACGTTTGCCTCCGCCTAAAGAAATCGCTGCGCGCCCTGGGGCATGAAGTGGAATGTGTTACCGATTTGCCTGAGCGAGGCATAAGCGACGAGGCGGTTTGGGAAATTGCCAAATGCAATCAAGCATTGCTGATTACCCGCGACTATCATTTTACAAATCCGATTCGTTTCAATCCATCGGACTGCGGAGGGGTGTTATTTCTGCGCCATGGGAATCTTACAGCGGAGCAGGAAGAAAAACTGGTCTGCCGATTTTTAAGCGAGCATGCTCGTGAGGAATTTGCCGGCCGCCTTGTGAGTCTTTCTTTGCATGACATCAAATTTCGCTAATACTCCAAATTCGCAGCGGGCATGTCCATGGCCTTTGCCTGATGATTCCGGGCGGAATACTTGCATCACGATATGAAACCTTCTCGTTCACAGTATGCTCAGCTTTTCCGCGCCGTGCAAAATGGGCCTTTGCGCACGGAAACGGAACTCGAAGGCAGCATCACGGAATTCACGTATCAATCCGCCGACGGGACGTTCAGCGTCGCGAAGTTTGTTCCTGAGCGCGAAAAAGAAAAAATCACCCTCGTCGGCGCGATGACAGGCCTCGATCCGGGCGAGCGCATCCGCGTCAAAGGCCGCTGGACCGAGCATTCGCGTTTTGGGGCGCGGTTCGAGGTCGAGTCGTTCGTCCCGATTCTTCCCTCGACGCTGGCGGCGCTCGAACACTACATCGGCCACAAGCTCGTAAAAGGAATCGGCCCGCGCACGGCGGCGCGCATCGTCAGGCTGTTCGGCGAGGACATTTTCAATGTTCTTGAATCCGCGCCCGAGCGCCTTATGGAAGTGCCAGGTCTCAAGCGCGCGGCCGCCGAGTCGCTCGCGGAAACCTGGCAGCGCAAACGCGATATTCACGACTTGATGATTTTCCTTCAGGGCATGGGGCTTTCGCCGCGCCTGGCCGGGCGGTTGTTCC
Organism: uncultured Candidatus Sumerlaeota bacterium; assembly: GCA_964446285.1. Lineage (GTDB taxonomy): Bacteria > Sumerlaeota > Sumerlaeia > SLMS01 > CAYUNT01 > CAYUNT01. The sequence continues at coordinate 14,022 of CAYUNT010000100.1, forward strand.
ATCAATACGGCCGCGACACAGTGAAAATCCTCCGCACAAATCCTTACCGAGCCGCGCTTGAGGTGCGCCAGGTCGGCTTCAAAACCGCCGACGCCATCGCGCGAAAAGTGGGCATTGCGCTCGATTCGCCCGAACGCGCGCAAGCGGGCGTTTTGCACGTGCTGGCCACGGCGCTAGCCGAGGGACACACCTGCCTGCCCGTCGAGGAACTCATCCGCGCCGCCGCCGAACTGCTCCAAGCCGAAGAAGGCCCCGCGCGCGCCGCGTTCGAGTTCCTGCGCGAGGATCAGAGCCTCCTCGTCGAAACCCTGCCCGAGATTGACGATGCGGCGTTTTTGCCTTCGATTCACACGTGTGAGGCTGTCGTCGCGCGCGAAATCCGCACGCTTCTCGCCACGGAAAAGCCGTGGTCGGTGAACGCAAGCGAGGATGCGCTCGCCGCCTTCGAGGCGGATCAGCGCATCGAACTCGCGCCCGAGCAGCGCGAGGCGGTTCGGCGCGCTTGCGCCCGCGAGGGAGGCGGCGCGCTCGTCGTCACGGGCGGACCCGGCACGGGCAAAACGACGCTTGTGCGGGCGATCCTGGCGCTGTTGCGCGAGTCGGGCTTGCGAATTTCGCTTTGCGCTCCGACCGGACGCGCGGCGCAGCGGCTGGCCGAGACCACGGGCCAGCGCGCCTCAACGATTCACCGCCTGTTGAAATTCTCGCCAGACAAAGGGTTTTTCCACAGCCCGTCCAATCCCCTCGAAGTCGATTTTCTCATCGTGGATGAAACCTCGATGGTGGATATTCCTCTCGCGTATCATCTTTTGCGCGCGGTTCCGGCATCGGCTTCGGTGCTTTTCGTCGGCGATGCGGATCAGTTGCCGTCCGTTGGCCCCGGGAATTTTCTGCGCGATCTGATCGATTCGGAAACCGTTCCTGTTGTGCGGCTCGAAAAGATATTCCGCCAGTCGCAACGCAGCCTTATCGTCGTCAACGCGCATCGCATCAACCAGGGCCGTATGCCGCTCGAACCGCGCGAAGATCATAAAAATCCAGATTTTTTCTTTATCGAACGCGAAAAACCCGAGGAATGCCTCGATGCCCTGAAGCGCTTGGTTTCTGAGCGCATCCCCGCGAAATTCCACTTCGATCCCATCAATGACGTGCAGGTTTTAACGCCCATGCACCGCGGCCCGATCGGCGTGCAAAATATCAATCGCGAACTGCAGGACTTGCTCAATCCGGGCGGACTTGAAATGGTGCGAGGGGCCGTGCGATACCGGCGTGGCGACAAGGTGATGCAACTCGTCAACAACTACGATGAGGACGTCTTCAACGGCGATGTCGGGACCGTGGTTCACGTCGGCCTCGAAGCCGGCGAAGTGGGCGTGCGTTATGGGCATCGCGTGGTCAATTACTCACGCGAGACGCTTGATCAACTCACCCCCGCCTACGCCTGCACGATTCATAAATGCCAGGGCAGCGAATACAAGGCGGTCGTGGTGCTGCTCCACACGCAGCATTACATTATGCTGCAACGCAATTTGCTCTATACCGCTGTGACGCGCGGCAAGAAACTGGTCTGCCTGATCGGGAACCGGCGGGCGATGGCCATTGCCGTGCGCAATATGCAAACGCGCGCCCGGTATTCGGCGCTGCGCCATTGGATTCGGCGCGAGCCGCCTTCGCACTCGCTTCTTCCGCGCGCCTCCGAAGACGATATTCACGAACTCGAAATCCAGCTGGATGACATGATGGGATAAGGAAAAGCCGCTGGCTGGGAGTGAAAATAATACCAATTTCCCGTAATTCTGTTCCCTGAATTTGCTCTGAAGGAGCAAAAGAATACAGCCCAGGGCAAGCGAAGCGCCGCCCTGGGAAACCGAGACACCAACAACAGAATCGCCTGGCGCGGTTTTCGCTCTTCTCGCGAAAATCGTGACAGGCAATTGGGAACACAATCAAAGGAAAATGGTATAAGCCCACGGCTCAACTTCTCATTGGAATAACGAATACCTGTAAACATGGCGTAAAAATGGGACCTATGGGACGAACCAGGACAATTCCGTAAATGCTTTTCACGGGTTTTTAGGGGGATGCATAGGGCTTTGCAGTTCAGCAACTCGTGAGCCT
>CAYUNT010000101.1:0-15910 GCA_964446285.1 uncultured Candidatus Sumerlaeota bacterium
AGGGCGATTCGGCGGGCGGTTCGGCCAAACAAGGGCGCGACCGCCATTTCCAGGCCATTTTGCCCCTGCGCGGCAAGATCATCAACGTCGAGAAGGCCCGCCTGGATAAAGTGCTTTCCAACGAGGAAATCCGAACAATCGTCACCGCGCTTGGAACCGGCATCGGCAAAGAGCACTTCGAATATGAGAAACTTCGCTATGGTAAAATCATCGTTATGACAGACGCGGATGTCGATGGTTCGCACATCCGGACGCTGCTGCTGACGTTCTTTTACCGGCAGTTTCGCGATCTTCTCGAACGCGGCCATATTTACATCGCCCAGCCGCCGCTTTACCGCATCAAAAAGGGCAGCAAGTCCAAATACCTCGAAAAAGACGAGGATAAAGACCGCTTCCTGCTCGATGAAGGCATTGAGGACGTTGAACTGGTGGTGCGCACCAATGGCAACCAGCAACAACTGGGCAAGGCGCAAATCCGCCAGATGGCCGAATGCTTGATCCGGCTTGAACAGCTGGCGCGAAGCATCCAGCGCAAAGGCTTGGGATTCGAAGAATACCTCGATTTGCGTGATTCCAAGGGCCGCCTGCCAATTGCAATGGCTCAGCAGGGCGAAGGACGTCGTTTCGCCTTTACCGAGCGCGAACTCACCGCCATCGAGGAAGAGGCCCAGGAAATCCGCGAGCGCGCCGCCAATGGCAACGGAAACGGAAACGGAAATGGCAACGGCAAGCGCAACGGAAACGGCCACGGCGGCGGGGAGCGCGCCCAGGCCGGCGCCGCCGCCAAATCCTCCGCCTCTTCCGCGCCTGTTCCGCCTCAGCCCGGCGCCGCACAAGATGCCGAAGACCTCTTCTCCGGCATCGCCGAAGATGAGGTTCACCAGGACGAGGAAGAGGAAGTCGAAGAGGAAGTGCCGCTGATCCCGATTGATATCTACGAATTCGCCGAATCTCGTGAAATCGAGGACATCGGGCGTACGCTCGACAAGATGGGCCTTTCCATTCAACTGTGGCGCGTCGGGCATTTCGAACGCCAGGGAACCGGCACAGACGAAGACGCGCCGCTTGTCGTTATTGAGAAAGGCAAGAGCGACCGCCCCTGCCATTCGCTTGACGAAGCCTTCGAGGAAATCAAAAGCATCGGAGGCAAAGGCGTCGTCATCCAGCGATACAAGGGCCTTGGCGAAATGAACGCGGAGCAACTTTGGGAAACCACAATGGACCCGAAGTCGCGGACGCTGCGGCGCGTTACGCTCGACGACGCCGTCGAGGCGGATCGCATCTTCAGCATTCTGATGGGTGAGGAAGTGACCACCCGGCGCGCCTTCATCCAGCGCCATGCCCCTGAAGTCCGCAATCTCGACATCTAATCCCAATGAAGATGCGCCGGAGCGAATCCGGCCGTCCTGACTGCCACAAGAAGAAATGATCCTGCCCTTTGACGCGCTTCGACGCCGAGTGTCGCGCCTTCAGGCGCTGCTGGCTTATTTGGATCGCCAGCCAACGGTTTCGCTTGAAGCCTATACGGCTGACATCGATCTGCAATTGCGCATCGAGCGCGTGCTGCAACTTTCCACGCAAATCGCCGTGGACGTGGGGGAAAGCCTGCTCGATCATGCCACAGTGCATGGTCCCGCGCCATCCGCTCCCCGGACCGGCGCGGAGCCAAAGGGATTCCTGGCGCGGCTGTCTGAACGGGGGATTGTCCCCGCGCCGCTTGCCGCGCGCCTCTCCGATCTGGCTGCCATTGCCTCGGTTCTCGTCCACGAAAATACCGAGATTGACCCGCGAATGGTATGGCGCCTGTGGACGGAACGGCGCGCCGATCTGATCGGCCTCGCCGCTGCGTATTCCGCGCATCTGAATAGGCCCCGGGAGGGTGCGCGCTTATGAGCCGCTTGAGAATTCCGGAGGAGGGCGTCCTGGCATCTGCCCAATCGCCAGGCGATTTTCGCAAAGCGCTGCAATCGCGCGTTCTTTTGTGCGACGGCGCGATGGGCACAATGATCTACGCCGCCGGGGTGTATATTAATCAGAATTACGACAATTTGAATCTCGCCCGCCCCCAGCTCATCAAGAATATCCACAACCAATATATCCAGGCGGGAGCGGAGATTCTGGAGACCAACACCTTCGGAGCGACGCGCGGCCGGCTGGCACGCCACGGGCTTGTGGACAAGGTGCGCGAGATCAACCTGGCCGGGGCGCGCCTGGCCCGCGAAGCCGCCGAAAACAAAGCTTGGGTGGCTGGCGCGATCGGCCCGCTGTTGGAGTTTCTGGCGCCCGAGGGTCCTGGAAACACCCGCGAGGCTCGCGAGGAATACCGCGAACAGGCGCGTTTCCTAATTGAAGGCGGCGTCGATTTGCTTTTGTTCGAGTCCTTCGACCAGATCGAAATGTTGATCGAAGGAATTCACGCCGCGCGCGAAATCAGCGCGGACATCCCAATCGTGGCGCAAGTGCGTTTTGGCGCGGATTGCCACACGCGATTTGGCGTCGCGCCCGAGGCGGCGGCCAAGGCGCTTGCGGCCTTGCCCATCGACGTGCTTGGCACCAACTGCGGCGCGGGGGCGGATGAGGTTCTCGAAGTGGTTGGCCGCCTGCGCGCCGCCTGCAACCTGCCGATTTCCGCCCAGCCAAACATCGGATTTCCAAAATACGTGGATGACCGCCTGCTCTATCTCGCCACGCCAGAGTATCTGATGGAATACACCCGGCGCATGATCCAGAAAGGCGCGCGAATGCTCGGAGCGTGTTGCGGATCGACGCCCGAGCACATCCGCTCGATCCGTTCCTCGATCCGGATGCTCCAGCCTGGCGGCGCGATGGGCGAGGGCGGCAAGGGGCAGGGAGAAGGCGGCGAAAAAACAAAGACTGAAACGGTAAAATCCACAATTGAGGTCTTGGAAAAACAAGGCGGCCCCGGCGGCGCATTGGAGCCGCTGCGTCCGCGCGGAGTAGCCACGCCTTCGAGGCTGGCGGCGCTTTTGCGGGCGGGGCAATTCGCCCTTTCCGTGGAAATTGATCCGCCGCCCGGCACGGACACGGCAAAGTCCATCGAAGCGGCAATCCAATGCCGCGATGCCGGAATTCACTGCGTCAATATCGCCGATGGACCCCGCGCCACAGCGCGAATGGGGCCGGTCGATATGGCTCTGCTTATCGAACGCCATGTGGGGCGGATCGAGCCGATCGTGCATTTTTGCTGCCGCGACCGCAATCTCCTCGGGCTTCAGGCGGATATGATCGGCGCAGACGCTCTGGGAATTTACAATGTTCTTGTGATTACCGGCGATCCTCCCAAACTCGGCGACTATCCATTTGCCACGGCCGTATATGATGTGGATGCGATTGGGGCGCTTCGGATTGGCGAGCAGCTCAATACGGGCGCCGACCTCGCGGGCAATCCGTTGCGCGGCGCGCCCGCGCGCCTGTTTCTTGGGTGCGGTGCCAATCCCGGGGCCATCGATCTCGATACGGAAGTGGCGCGCCTGGAACGGAAAATCGAGGCGGGAGCGGAGTTTATTCTCACTCAGCCTGTTTACGACCTGCGTTTGTTCGAGCGGTTTCACGCTCGCATCGACCGCATTCATGTCCCCGTGCTTCTCGGAGTATTGCCGCTGGCGAGTTACAGGAATGCGGAATTCCTGAACCGCGAAGTGCCCGGAATGGAAGTGCCTGCGGAAATCCTCGAACGGATGCGGCGGCGAGAGGATAAAGAATCCGCACGCCGCGAAGGGATCGAGATTGCGCGCGAGGCTCTTATGGAATGCCTGCCTCATATACAGGGCATCTATATTATGCCGCCCTTCAATCGAGTGGATTCGGCCTTGGCCGTCCTGGAGGCGCTCCCCGCGGACAAACGCCCCAAACCAGCGCCGCCCGCAAATTCTTAATCTTCCGGCCCTTCCGCGCCCTCTTCGGTTTCCTTTACCTGAGGAATTTGGGAGGAAAAGCGATGCCACAGGTCGTATTTAGATTTCCCAAAATGCGCGGCGTTGTCGCAAAGTAATAATACATGATATTTTATTATCAATAAGTCTATAGGCTTGAGGTTTTGTTTGTGCGGCGGGTCTCAATATGAGACGGAAAATAAATATGAACCTTAATAAAACTAAAGGATTGAAACCCGGATTCATGCAATGTTACTTATTTGATCCGAGGTACTGATCGCGACACAGATACGGGTGGTAATGTGTCTGTTATTGGCCAGGATCTCTTGCTGCTATAAGGTTTAAGGAAAGGAAGTCTCTGATTGGGTTTGTGGGAACAAACTGAGCGCCAAAGAAACCTTGGAATATGATGGGATGTCTTTCGCAATTGACTGCGAGTCTTGGTGGAAATAATTAGTGTGTAATGGGAGATGCGAAGGGTATGCCACAAAAAGTATCTTATGAATGCAGCGATGGCATAAATTTCGCTTTTGTGAGGATGGGCGGAGAGGGCGATATTCTATCCCTGTTACAAAGAGGTAATCACTATGAGCAATCTGATCGGCGAAGTGATCTATGAAAACCGGGTCAATGAAGGGCTTACTCAGGACCAATTCGGGACTAAGTATGACATCTCCGGGCCGGCGGTGTTCAAGTTCGAAAAGGGCTATGTAAAGCCGTCTCTCGACCTGTGGCTGCGCATGGCCGTGGACTTTAACATTCCCGAGAAAACCGCTGTCTTGATCTGGATCAAGTCGCGTCTGCCCGAGAAGTTCCAGAGTCTGATCCAGGTGAAAAGCCCGCAAGCGGTGGCCGAAGCCCCTGTTGTTTACCGGCCTTCTCCCCGAACCGTGGACTACACGAAGTTCGAGGACCGTAAAGACATGCGCAAGATCGCCCTCAATGACCGAACCCTTCCGAAGAACCTGCGCGAGGTTTTGAAGGACGACGAAATCTGGGCCATGTTCAAACCCACGGGCGTGGAAATCAACTTCCTGCGCGATACATTTTCCCGGCTGGGCGAAGGTTCTGTTTCGGCCTACCGTGATGCTCTTCGCGCAGTTCGCGAGTTCACCGGAAAAACCGCCGGGGAATAATCCCTCCTCCTTTTCCGCGCTTTGCAATGGCAGCGCGGTGATGGGCGTGTTTGGCTCGATCTGCCTTAACACCTTTGTAATATGCAACTGCCAGTATTTATGTGATCGTTGCCCGAATTTCGCCGCAAGGGGGCCGCTTGGGAACTAAGCCAGGCGGGACGGCGTTTCTCACAATTCCGCATTCCGCTATTCGGAAGGCCCACGTGGAATAGGGGGCTTTCCCAGCGGAAATACGAGGCAATACAGCCAAGTCAGGGCGGCCGTGGCGCCGCATCCGATCGGGAAGGCCCACAGACCCGAGCGCAGATGCACAAAGGCGCCTAGCAACGCCAGCGCCACGGCGCCCATTCCCAGCATCATCCGCCTGACGATGGCGTTATAGGCGCGGTCAAGATGTTCGAGGTCGGCGGGATGCAGGCGGATTTGCAGCTGGCCGCGTCGTGTTTCGTGTAGAATTTGCAGAAAATCTTCCGCGGCGCGCAGAATGCGGCGCACTTCTCCCACCAGGCGGTCGAGAATCGGCTGTTCGGGTTCGAGCGCCACGCCCGAAAGCATACGCTTCACAACCGGCCTGCCTGCCCGCAGCCCATTAAAATTCGGGTCAAAAGCCATTCCAATTCCTTCCACCAGCGCGGATGCACGGAGCAGATAGACCAGGCTTTGCGGCAGGCGCAGCGGGAAACGGTGGAATGTCGTATAGATGTCCTCGCAGATTTCCTGAATGCGGCGCGGCGACAAATCCGTTCCAATCGAGATGTTCATCAGAGTCCGCGCCGCATCGCCAAGCAGCGCCGGATTGATGCCAGGCTCCACCAGACGCAAGCGGTAGAATCCGTCCACAACTCCATCTGTGTCGCCTCGCGCCACGGCGCGCACGAGGCGCAAAAGCTCCTTTTTCACAGCCGGTTCGATCTCCACGGCCATGCCAAAATCAAGAATCACCAGACGGCCTTCCGGATCGAGCAGCAGATTGCCCGGATGCGGGTCCGCGTGGACAAAGCCGTCGATAACAACTTGGTGGATATACACTTCCATAAGAAGCCCCACCAGGTCATCGGGTTGGATGCCCCTGGCCCTGAGGCGCGCGACGTCATCGACGCGCGCGCCTTCGTGAAACTCGAAGGCGCTTATGCGCTCGGTGGTCAGCTCTTCAAAACACCGGGGGACAATTACGCGGGAAAAACAGCGCAAATTCTCGCGAAGCCGGGCGGCGTTCCGCGCCTCCCAGCGGAAGTCCATTTCCTGCTCGATCACGCGGCGGAACTCGAAGACGGCCACGCGCAGACCCCGCAGAATGTAGTTGTCCGCAAATAAGCTGATTACCTGCAACAAGGTGATTACGGCGGCCAAGTCGGCGCGGACAATGCGCTCAACTCCAGGCCGACGGATTTTGACGGCCACCGCGCGCCCGCGATACACGGCCCGATGCACTTGTCCCAGCGATGCGGCCGCGATGGGATGAGGATCGAAGGACTCAAATATCCGCAAGGCAGGCGCGCCGAGTTCTTCCTCAATGATGCGCAAGGCCTTGCGCGCCGGAAAAGGCGGCGCCTGGTCCTGAAGCCGTTTGAACTGGTCGGTGTAGGCTTTGGGCAGCAGGTCTTCGCGCATGGCGAGAACCTGGATGGCCTTGATGAAGGAGGGTCCGAGATGGGCGATGAGTTCCGTAAGCCGCCGCGCGCGCCGCGCATGTTCTTCGGGCGAGAGCGGACGCGGCGGACCGAGGAATATCCAGGAACGGAAATCCCTCATGAAACTTATTGCCCATGGCAAAAGCCGCAGGATCACGTATAAAGACCGCGCGAAGGAAAACAGCATGGCTTTCACTTGGGCGTTGGCGGGGTCCGCAAAAGACAAAGATGTGGATGCCCAGCCGCTTTTTTCTCGATGCGCCCGCTCCTGGATGGCAGTCTGGCGAGTTTCCGGCGGGCATCAATGCGAATATGCCGGCGCCGCAATTCTCCCTCCCTTTGCCAGCCGACCCCAAGATCGTTTTTCATGTCTGGAACCTTCGCATGGCAACGAGAGGCGCTGGGGCAGAAAGCACAATGATTTTCAATGTTCCCAACAATCGGGATTGCCGAGGCAATCGAGGCAGGCGTTGCAGCCGCTTGGCGGGCTGCGCGCCGTTTTGTCATAAATGGAAAGCCGTTTGCGAAAAAATCATAAAATAGAGCGCATGCTTAAAGGTTTAGATTGACCCGTGGGCATGGCTTGTTACCCGAATAGGACAAGGAGCGGGGGAGACATTGCGCGGTGCGGCCGCCTTCTTCGGCGGCGTGGATCATTTTGGGAAAGGCGCGGGGCCAAGATGAACGCTTTCCTTTTCTGCGGCGGAAAAAAGGGAATTCCTTCGCTGGAACATGATAAAATCCTCCGCGAGGTGTTCTCATTTGAGGGGCCGCTTAATCGATTCAATTGGAATGTCGCGCCTGCAAGCGCCAGTTCCTGGATAAGGAGGTGATAACACCAGTTATTAGCCAATTGCGCGGTTGCTTCGCGACGGAAACTTCCTGCAAGGAAAAAATGAAGAAAGGATTGCTCGCATGATGCGCACACTCAGTGTTCTTTCAGTCCTCATCCTCTGTGCTGGCCTGGCTGGCGCGGCGCAGTTCGAGGGATTCAATTACGCCAGTGATGCTGCGGCCCAGGCCGATTGGTCTGTCATTGGCGACTATGCAAGCGCCGGAAATGCCGCTCCGGCAATCACCGCCTCCCTGACCGACAAGCAGGAAGGCGCATCGGCCCTCAAGGTCGAATATACCTACAACTCCAGCTGGTATTATTTCGCTGGCATCAAAAAAACCTTCGCCACCCCGGTGGATGTGTCCGCAGGCAAAAAGTTCACGATCCAGGTCAAGGCAGGCAGTAATGTCGGGGAAGATATGTGGGTCATTTTCAAATTCAAATCCTCCAATGGCTACAACGCTCGCCATGTGGTATGGTCCGGATTTCCGGGCGCAAACGCCTGGACTACTTTTTCCTTCACGTTGAACGGATACGATGGCTGGGACAACCACACGGTCTTCGATCAGGCTGATTTGACTGACATCAGCGAATTCTCCATCAGCCTGATGAAGAATGATGGAACGTCCGCGTCGGGAACGGCCACTGTTCTGTTCGATGACATGCAGATTGTCTCCGAAGCGCCCGAGGTTCAGGAAGGCATGATCGATTCGTTTGCCTATGCGAACGACGCAGAGGCCACAACGGCCTGGGCGCCTATTAGCACCGCTGCCGTGACTTCGATTGCCGCCGGCAAGGATGGCCGCGGGCTGCAAATCGCCGCTTCGAGCATGGTTGCGTGGACCCGCTATGGAGCGTATCGCACATTCGCTTCGCCGGTTGACATGTCGGCGGTCGAATACTTCCAGATTTGCGTCAAGGGATCGTCCTCCAATTCCCCGGGTCCGCGCCTTTACATGTATCTGAAGGATGCAAGCGGCCAGAAGGCCCGCGTGGTATTCAGCTCCTGCATGCAGGCTGACCGCTGGCTCTGCTACCGGATTATTGCCTCTTTCGCTCCGGCGGCGGCGCCCGCTGGCGCCGGCGATGCGGATGGTTTCTACGGCGAATACCAGGATGCAGGCGACTGGAACAATGCCGTTCAGCCGTTCCATCAGGACAAGTGGGATGGCGGCATTTTGACGGATGTGAACCTTGCGCAAATCAGCGAAGTTCAGCTCATTATGGAGACCGGCACAGAGGGCGAATCCGCCACAGTGCAGGTGGACAGTCTCGTGGCCGCGCCGCTGGCATCGCTTGATCCGAGCGCGGTTCCGGCGTGGGAAATGTTTGACTAAGACAACATAATTGACCATCGGTCATAAATGGAATATCGTCCGGACGGCGGATGCAAGCCGTTCGGACGATTTTCTTTTGCGGGCCGGGAGGCCGCCGCAATAACCGCGCCTATGGCGCGCAGGGTTCTTCTTTTCCGGAGGGAGCAGGAGAGGAGTTGCAAGCGGGGATATTCGGCGGCGGCGGCGAGCTGCACATTTGGCTGGATAGCGCGCGTGGGGCGGGAGGGGCGTTATTCCGAGCCAAAATTATTTTGACGGCCTGTTTGCGGTATTTTTCCGGGAAAATTCGGTTACCTTCCCGCTGACCGGCTGCATGAGTTATTTCGGCATATTGGGGGCATTTTTCCGTGATTATTCCAGCATTATCGCGGCTGTCAGCCATGCGCCACGGCGGACCTTCTTCCGCATCGTTCGTGACCGGGGCGGGCGCGCATCTCGCGGCGAATAGATTTGCAATTGACAACCGCTTAGTTGCCCCGCATAAACAGCATGGATGGCGCTCAGGGTTTCGTGCAGTTGCGCAGCGCCAACGGCTGCCGCTTTCTGAAAGCAGACTGAGGAAAGAATCAACCTGTGCGCCGGGAGTGTTGGTTATCGCTTATGGCAAAAAGCGCTGGAATCAATCTTCGCTGGGCGCTTTAATGCCGCGTACAAAGTCTCTCCTTAATAAAAGGAGGGGAGTTTTTTCGTTTGACAGTGGATTTTTTTCACTGCCAAATATCAGCAGGTTTTTGGAGGTAATCGACTCATGTCCGAGAGGAAACGGATGATGACAACACGGCCGGTTCTTACACGATTTTTCGCTGTTGCGGCGCTAGTGCTTCTTTATGGAGCGGTCAGCGCCCAGCCCACGTTGCGAGCGGTGCTTGAGGGATCTCCCTCGGCCCCCGCGACTGCCAACACGCAGTTTACCGTGCTGGTGACCTTCGAGGGGAATCCGACAACGTATTCCCTGCTCAACAGTATTTTCAAGGTCACGTATGATTCGCGCCGCGTCGAGTTGGTTGGCGCTGCGCATGTGGCCGGAGGCTTCTTGTGGAATCAAGGGGCTGAGCCGGATGTGCTTCCGGCGATTGGGCAGCCAGGTGCGGGAACTCCCGCGGCGCGGTCGCGCACAGTTTCCGTTGTGGATTTTGCGGGGTCCAATACCAAGTTGTTCACCCCCGATCCGCTCATCAACGGCGATGTGGTTCGCCTGACATTCCAAACCACAAAGTGGCCTTCCGCGCCGTATGGGATTGCGCTGAGCCAGGTGGACCCGCAGCACGCGGGGTCCGAAGCGGAAAGCCCGATCAATTTCCAGGATGTCGAAACCTACCTGCCCATTCAATACAACGGGCCGGTGGCCTTTGACAACACGTCCGTGCAGGGGCTGGGCGCTCTGGATACCGATCTTGACCTGATTCCCGACTTTGCCGAAGTCAGCCGCCCGACCAATTTGACGCAGACCAGCAAGTTCATCCGCGATTCGGATGGCGACGGTCTTACAGACGGCGAAGAGAACACCTACGGAACCAATCCGCGAAAATACGATACGGATGCGGACGGGCTGAGCGATTTCCTCGAAGTGGCGCTGGGCACCAATCCGCTGGTTGCCAACGTTGTGGTGGACGCGGACAAAGATGGCTATCCGGCCAGTGTAATGGATGATGCCGGACAGCCCATTGACCTTTCCCTGCCGTTTGGCGCGGGTGGTTTGGGCGGCGCGGATCCCAATGATGCTGACGTGGACTTTGACAAAGATGGATATGCGGACGGCTATGAGCTGATCGTCTTTGCCAATGGGGCAGCCGCCAGCAACGCCGCGCAGAAGCCTTCGCTGGGCGACATCAACGCCAACGGCACAGTGGATATTGGCGATGTCTTGCTCTCGCTGCAGTTCTTCGAGAAGGATTCCGCCTTCTACCTCCCGACCGTGAAGAATAATCAGGGCTTCGACGTCAACCGCAACGGAACGCCCGACATCAGCGACGTGCTGAAGCTCCTCAACCGCTTCGACCAGGGCGCCAAGTTTGTATTCCCCAGCCCTGTGGTTCCTTAAGCGTCCGCTTTTCTCTTTGCGCAGCATTGCGCGCGATGGGACGGGAAGCGTTTCTTCATCAGGAATATGCGCGCCAGCGCATTCCTGTGCGAATCAAGAGAGTCTGCGGGGCCTGAGAAATTCAACTGTGGCGGAATAACCTTCCTGCTTTTTCCCAGGCCCCGCTTCTTAAACTCGGGAGAGACGTTCTTCAGAGCCAGATTTTGGCCAACTTCCTGGTGTGCAAATGTTCTTTCTGGCTTGGGCAAATGACAAATCTCCAAGAACGCCGTAAGGACCATTTCACCTGTTGAAAATGTTCCTTGCGGCACTTGTTTTTTCGCAGGAGCATGGAATCGCGATAAGGAGTTCTTCGGACGCCAAGCCCTTAGAATGCTTTGGCTCAAAATTGGGAAGCAAATCGGAGGTGGTTTCACAGAACTATTCGTTGGAAGTTGGGCGGAAACATGCCCGGGACAGGTTGCGGCGTAACATAGGGGTGGACAATAGGCGAACAAAGATTGAAAAATCGTCCGCGCCTGGCCGTTTTCCGGCGCCCAAAAAAACCTGAGTGAAGGCAAATAACCCTTGACCCCACAAGTCCCTGGGTTTTCAAAGGTAACGCGATCTTCCCCAAGCAAGTTGGCAAGCGTGGGAAGTCCGTCGTTCAGTAGGGTAACTACCGCCGGTCGATAACGAAGGATCGCGCGCGCATGATGCACAACTCCATAAGGATCGAAGACGGCGGAACGCCCTTCAGGCAAAGGGCGGCATTTTCTATTCTTGCCATCGCACAAAATAACTCATCGAGGAGGGGATAAAAGTGGCACTTTTGGCATCGGTTACTACGTCAGCCGGTTTTCGTCCGGCGTCAATTTCAAGTTTGCCCACATCCTTTTCAACAAGGGGGCCAGGAATGCGTTTCTTCAGGAAAGTATCCGTTTATCTGATGACGGCCGCCGCGCTGCTGCTCAGCGTGGCTCTTGCGTCCGCGGCGGCTCAAATCAGCACTCGAGTGGTCAGCGGAGATCCCTCCGCTGCTGGAAGCAACTTCGAGGTTGTTGTAGAAGTTGCGTCCAACGACACAGGGTTGATCCCGGGCAAGGCCAACGTTCGTATCAGCTACTCAACCGCATCGGTCGAGTATGTTGGCGTGGCGGCTGGCGATCTCGGCAATCCAGTAGCGGGCGCGCCGGTTGTCTCCGGGATTCAGGAAAGTCGCGACATTCGGACCGATGGAAACGCCGCGAATGCAAACGGAACCCCCGCTTGCTTTACGGTTACGTTCAAGGTCCAGTCGCCGCTGGTTACGCCCTACACAATCAAAATTGAGGACGATCCGGGCACAGCAGACGCTCTTTTGGCGTTTGACGGCGGCACGGGCGATTTCACAACTCCGATTGCTTCGGCGCTTTCCTATGCCGGAACGACGGACATCGGCGTAAAGCCGACGCCTACGCCCATTGCCCAGGTGGCGACGATCAGCACACGCCTGGCCAGCGGCAACGCATGGTCGCGCGGCCAGACCTTCAAGGTTGCCATCGAGGTGACGGATAATCCCTCTGGCGTTGTCCCGGTTGGCGCGATGGCCCGCGTAAAATATCCGATAACCTCGGTTTCTTACGAAGGCGTCGAAAAAGCCGATTTGGGCGATCTGCCGCCTAACATACCTGAAGAGGGCGCGTTCATCGAGAAGTTCCGCGACATCGGCACGTTCGGCGATCTGGGCAACACCAAGGTTCTGCCGGTGTGCTATCTCGTGACATTCAAGCTTCTCGACAATCCGGTTTCGCCGTTCTCGATCACAGTCGAAGCCGATCCGGATAATGCGGGATCGCTTGTGGCGGTCAGCCCCGACACCTCGCTGCCGACGCTGCCGATTCCGGTGCAGTTCAATAGCAGCGCCACAATCGGCTTGGGGATTATCCCGACGCCTACACCGATTGCGCAGGTGGCGACGATGAAGACGCGCATTGCCGAAGGCGACGGATGGCATCGCGGCTCGATCCTCAAGGTTGCCGTTGAAGTGTCAGACAATCCTTCGGGCGCGATCCCGGTGGCCGCTCTGGCGCGTGTCAGCTACCCGACCACGGCCGTGAGCTTTGAAGGCGTTGAAAAAGCCCAGCTTGGCGACTTGCCGCCAAATATCCCGGAAGAAGGCGTGCTGG
This sequence comes from uncultured Candidatus Sumerlaeota bacterium, assembly GCA_964446285.1. Taxonomy (GTDB): domain Bacteria; phylum Sumerlaeota; class Sumerlaeia; order SLMS01; family CAYUNT01; genus CAYUNT01. Next base: position 13,021 of record CAYUNT010000101.1, read on the forward strand.
ACAAATGGCGCGACATCGGCACATTTGGCGACTTGTCCAATACAGTGCTCACTCCCACCTGCTTTGTGGTCACCTTCAAGGTTATTGATAATCCTTCGGTGCCGTATTCGATTACAATCAGCGCGGATCCAGATGGAGCTGGCTCGCTCGTGGCTATGGATCCCAATGCGGGCCTGCCAACTCTCCCCATTCCAACGCAGTTCAATAGTGCAGCCACAACGAATCTGGGTGTGATTCCGACTCCCACTCCGATTGCGCAGGTCGCCACAATTTCCAGCCGCATTGCGGAAGGCAACGGCTGGAAGCGCGGCGATACCTTCAAGGTGGCTATTGAAGTTTCGGACAATCCTTCGGGCGTTGTTCCGGTGGCCGCGATGACCCGGATCAAGTATCCGATCACTTCGGTTAGTTTCGAGGGCGTCGAAAAAGCCGATCTGGGCGATCTGCCCCCGAACATACCGGAAGAAGGACCATTTATTGATAAGTGGCGCGACATCGGAACGTTTGGCAACCTGAGCAACACCAAAGTTACTCCGGTTTGCTATCTCGCCGTGTTCAAGGTCCTCAATGGCGCAGTTTCTCCGTATTCGATCACTGTGGAAGCCGACCCGGACAATGCCGGCTCGCTGCTCGCCATGGATCCAAACTATGGCCTGCCGACTCTGCCGATTCCGGTTCAGTTCAATAGCGGCGCAACCGTTGGCTTGGGCGTAATTCCGACGCCTACGCCGATTGCGCAAGCGGCCACGATGAAGACAGCCATCGTCGAGGGCGACGGCCGGACCCGCGGCGCAACATTCAAAGTGGCGGTTCAAGTCAGCGACAATCCTTCGGGCGTTCTCCCGATTGCTGCTCTTGCCCGCATCAAGTATCCGTCCACCGCCGTGACCTTCGAAGGCGTGGAGAAAGCCGATCTTGGCGATCTGCCTCCGAATATACCGGAAGAAGGCGGGATGGAAAAATCACGCGACATCGGAACGTTCGGCGATCTCGCCAATACGAAACTTCTCCCCACCTGCTTTGTGGTTACCTTCAAGGTTCTAAATAACCCGGTGGTTCCGTATTCGATCACGATTGAAGCCGATCCAGACGGCGCCGGATCGCTGGTGGCCATGGATCCAAACTCGGGCACGCCGACACTGCCGATTCCGGTGCAGTTCGATAGCACAGGCACGCAGGACTTGGGCGTGATCCCGACTCCGACCCCAATTACACAGGTTGCGACAATTCGGACGAATCTCGTCGAGGGCAATGGATGGTTGCGCGGCGCTACCTTCAAGGTGGCCGTCGAGGTCAGCGACAATCCTTCGGGCGTAATCCCCGTCGCTGCCATGGCGCGTATCAACTATCCTATCACTTCTGTGTCCTTTGAGGGTATCGAGAAGGCCGACTTGGGCGATTTGCCCCCGAATATACCGGAAGAAGGACCGTTCATTGACAAGTGGCGCGATGTCGGCACCTTCGGCGATCTCGCCAATACAAAAGTTCTCCCCACTTGCTTCATCGTCACTTTCAAACTGCTCAATGGGGCGGTATCCCCCTATTCAATTACAGTAACCGCCGATCCTGATAATGCCGGCTCGCTGCTTGCCGTGGATCCGAACACGACGCTGCCGACGCTGGAAATTCCGGTTCAATTTGACAGCAGCGCGACGCTGGGCCTTGGCGTCATTCCGACCCCGACGCCGATTGCGGAAGTGGCGACGGTTCGGACGCGAATCGTTGACGGCAATGGCTGGCTGCGCGGCGCCAACTTCAAAGTCGCTGTGGAAGTCAGCAACAATCCTTCGGGTGTCATTCCCATAGCCGCCCTTGCTCGCATCAAATACCCCAGCAATTCGGTGAGTTTCGAAGGTGTTGAGAAGGCCGACTTGGGCGATCTGCCTCCGAATATACCGGAAGAAGGACCGTTCATCGAGAAGTGGCGCGATGTTGGCACGTTTGGCGATCTTTCGAACACCAAACTTCTGCCGACATGCTTTGTCGTCACCTTCAAACTGCTCGATGCGCCGGTTACGCCTTACAACATTACAATCGAAGCCGATCCGGATGGCGCTGGCTCGCTGGTGGCAATGGATCCCAATGCGGGAACTCCCACGCTGCCCATGCCCGTGCAGTTCAATAGCGATCTGACCAAGAATCTCGGTGTGATTCCGACCCCGACGCCAGTTCAAGGCTCCGCCACGATCGAGGCATCGGTTATTGGCAATCTGTGCGATCCGGGCACGACCTTCACTGTGCGTGTGGCCGTTATCGAAAACTCGACGGGAGTCATCCCGATCGGCGCCCAGTTCCGCGTTTCTTACAACCAGGACGCCGTGGAAATTGTCTCCGCTGTCGAGCAGGAGGTAGGGCCGCCCGTTGTCGGCCCGAAAGAAGTTGTTGTCGCGCCGGATGTCTTCAATGATTGCGGCACGTTCGGCAATCTCTCGAATACCAATGACAAGCCTGTCATTATGGACCTGGTCTTCCAGATTCAGAACAACCCGCCTCGTCCATTCTCGATCATAGTGGGCGCGGATCCGGATGCGGATAGCGCATTGGTGGCCATGGACCCGAATTCCGGCCTGCCGACCCTTCCGATTGCGAATGTGTTGTTCAGCAATCTGGTGGTGGATCAGTGCGCGCCGACAACCCCGACGCCGACAATGACGCCGGTTCCGCCTACGCCGACGGAAGTTCCGCCGACGGAAACCGAAATTCCGCCGACACCAACTGAGGTGCCGCCGACAGTTACCCCAACAGAAACGACCACTCCGACTCTGACTGTGACCCCGACTGAAGTTCCGCCCACTCCGACGGAAACCGAAGTTCCGCCCCCCCCGACGGAGACCGAAGTTCCGCCCCCTCCACCTGCCTCACTGACTCCCTCGCCCTCGCCGACGCCAAC
>CAYUNT010000102.1:0-15257 GCA_964446285.1 uncultured Candidatus Sumerlaeota bacterium
ATCTGATTGGCCGTGAGTGGATCGCCGCCGCCTGTGAAAAGGACAGTTACCTTTACTCCGGCCCAGGCGAGGAACGGAATAAGCGGCAGGAAGACCAGGACGCCGATTACCTTAAAGAGCACATTGGCCAGAGCCACGCGGCGGGCTTCGCGACCCATTCCTGCGGCAGCCAGCAACGCGGATGTCGTGGTTCCGATATTGGCTCCAAAAACCATCGGGACGGCAGCCAGCGGAGTGATGAGATTTTGATGCGCCAGCGCCAGCACAAGGCCCAGCACGGCGGCGCTGCTATGGATCATGGCGGTAAGAATCGCGGCCAGGATAATTGTCCAGCCAGGATAGTCCTGCAGGGCGTAAAGCGCTCCGGCCAGCCAGGGCAGACTGCGAAGCGGCATCATGGCCTGGATCATCAATTGCATTCCGTGAAAGATCAGGCCAAATCCAAATAAACCCGCGCCCAAGTCACGAACCGCGCGAGAACTTCGCGCGGGAAGCTGAAGCAAAACACCCAAAGCAACGGCAATCAGCGCCACATCATAGACATTGAATGCCAGCAACTGCACAATCAGCGTGGTTCCAATGGCCGAGCCGAAAATCAGCGGCATCGCCTGCCGCAAAGTCATCGTGTTCACCCCGGCAAACGACACGAACATGGTCGTGGAGGCGGTGCTGGATTGAACGAGAAATGTGGAGAGAGCTCCTACGAAAACTCCAAGCACGGGATGGGAATCCAGTCGGCCCATCCAATCGCGAAGGCGCGGACCTCCGAGGCGTCCCAGGCCGTCTCCGGTCAATTTGGCGCCGAGCAGAAAAAGCGCCATTCCGCCTGTGAGACCGACAAGCATCCAATTGAACCACGACTTTGTGCGGCACTCGATTTGAAACGTCAGTCGTGGACCGGAGTCAGGCGCTTCCGGATTCAGAAAAAATTCAATTCTATGCTTGCCCAGCGTATTCACGCGCACTTGCAGGAGTTCCGCGATTCCCTTGGAATCCGTAATCAGCGGGCTGGGCGGAACGGCAGACAAAACCTCATTTTGGCGGCTTGAGGATTTTTCCTCTGGAATTAGCAAATAATACACCCGGACGCCAGAGGCTGGCCGGCGGTTCGCATCAATAACTTGCAGGCGCGGCGGATTATTCAGCCGGCTTCCTGGAGTTGCAATCTGCCGGTCCAGAGGAATGCCTGGCGCGCCTGAGTCGGTGGCCCAAATCAGCGAAAGCGTCGCGCTCGTCGGATCCTGTTGCGAGAATTGCTGCGCCAGTCCGCCGGAATTGGGGGCATGGCGCGGCGCGGAAGGCACGGCGGATACCGAGCCAGACACACTTGGCGAATCGATTTTCGCCGCGGCGGAAGACCCGTCCATCGCTCCTGTTTGGCCAAGCTGGGGGCGCAGGAAACTCAGGCTGCCAATAGCAAGAATTCCCACTGCGAACAAGACGGCAGGATGGCGGTAGAATGCCTGCCCAGCTTCTGGCTGTTGGGCGAAGTCCATGCCTTCCGATTTCTCGGCGGCGCTGCGCATGGCTTTTCCGGAAAGGTCTCTGGGATTCGTCTGACGCACTCCAAAAATTCAGTGCCACCCCTCGTCCATCCTTTGGTTTCCGCATAAAAGAATGCTGGACGCAAGCAAAACCCGCATCCGCAGCAAGACAAGCGCTGTTCTGATGGTCTTGATCGCCTCAATTCTCGTCTCATTCACGCTTATCGGAGGAGAAATGCAAAAAAGCGCAAAGCCAGGAAGGACTAGGCTTGCCTTTGGCGATCAAAGAAGTGTAGCGCAACCGGGCGTTGCGTTGATTGGACGGCACATTTGCATAAGGATTTGCATATAGAATGGCTGCGCAGGCAGGATCAACAAACCAGACGCTGGACGATAATAAAGGCATTCTGATGGCCTTTGAGGGAATCGATGGCGCGGGGAAAACGACGCAGATTCGTGCCTTGGCGCAATGGCTGCGCGAGCACGGAGTGAAGGTGGCGCTTCTGCGTGAGCCTACGGATGGCCCAATCGGCAAACAGATTCGCGCCCTGGCGGGCGCGGGGCGCGATGCCTGCCCGCCCGAGGAGGAATTCCGGCTGTTTCGCGAAGACAGACGCTGGAACGTCGAGACGAACATTCTTCCGGCGCTTGGGCGCGGCGAAGTGGTTTTGCTGGATCGCTATTACATTTCCTCAATGGCCTATCAGGGCGCCCTCGGGTTGGACCCAGAGCGAATCCGCCGCGAAAATGAAGCGTTTGCGCCCCGGCCAAACCGCATCTACATGCTCGATTTGCCGCCTGCCTTTGCACAGGATCGAATCCGTCAAAGCCGGGGCGAAAGCCCGAATTTATTTGAACGCGCCGAGTATTTGACAAAGGTCTCGCGCCTGTTTCATTCGTTTCAGTTCGAACAAATCCTGTGGATCGACGCCACGCAGCCGCCAGAGAAAATTCAGGAAATCCTGCGCGACGACGCGGCGAAACTGATTGGGCTTCCCGAATAGTCCGCCATGCAACGGCGTTAGCAATTGGGCGCGCGGCAGATGGTCTTGGCGAACGAAATGGGACCTATGGGATTAATGGGCCTAATGGGACTAATGGGACCAATGGGACATAAGCGGCCCTTTTGTTCTTCTGGTCCTTCAGGTCCTTTACGTCCTTTATGTCCTTTGAATCTTTTCCGTCCTTTGAATTTCTCTTACGATCCGGCGGGTTTTGCCTTTGTCGCGGACGCAGGCGTTGCGGTCGGTGTTGGCGCGGGAGCGGATTGTGGCTGCGTCTTCAACTGATCTTCGAGTTCGCGAATCACATTTTTCAGGTGAGAACGCGATGGATTGATCTCGAGCGCCTTCTGAAACGCCTCAATGGCCTTGCGTTTGTCATTGTGGCGGTCGTGCAGCGCGCCGAGGTCTTCGTAAGGGCGGCTGTCGCGATCTTTCGTCAGTTTTGCCGCTTCCAGGAGTGACCGTTCGGCATCCGGATAGCGCCCGGCGCGGTCGTATAGCCAAGCCAAATTGTAATGCGGCCAGGGATTGTCGGCGAATTTCAATCCTTGCTCCGCCACCTTAATTGCCTCGTCGCGCCTGCCGTTTTTCTCAAGATAATCAGACAAATGCCGATACAGCCATTCCTGGCTCGGAGAGGCTTCGAGCGAAATACGCCAGACTTTGATCGCGGTGTCCGTGTCGTTTTGCCTGTAAGCGATGTCGGCCAGATCGTTCAGAAACGGGACGTTTCCGCGGAACAAATCCGCGCCGCGCATAATGAGCGCTTTCATTTTGTCGTCATACGGAACGCTGGCCTTTTTGGCGGCCTGGACAAACTCGGAATACAAATGCGGAACGCGCGGATTGCGCCGGATTGCCTCCTGAAGCCGCCGCACAACTTCGGCGTTGTCAATGTCCGCGGGAACATCCTTGCGCCGGAAAAAGTGGTTCCAGGATTTCCCGTATTTGACGAATTTTCCCACCTCGACATACAAGTCCTTAAATTCCGGACAATGCCAGTAAATGTCGGTAATTTGCGGATAGGCGAACCCGCCCGGCGAATCGCCCGATTCCGTTTGGTGCTGGATAAACAGGGTGCAATACTCAGGCGGTTTTGCGAGGAGCCACTTCAAATTACGGTCGCTTAACGCCTTTTGCGCCATGTTGTAGGCCTGCTGGCGGAAGTTCTGCTCCATCGCGGAGGGAACAGGGCGGCGCAGGCGCGCCTTCTGGTCCAGGTTGTTGCGGATTATTTCCAGGGGCTGCCTGGCTTTTTCCTTGTCGTCAAGGCGCGAGAAAGTTTGTTCCGCTTGCTCGCGAACGCGTTTTTCCTCGTCGGGCGTGAGTGGCTGGCGCAGACGCCATTCATCGGCCAGTTCGCGGTAAATCTCCTTTTCCGAACGCATCGAGCCGCGCACGCTTGGCGCGTTGGCCATTTCTTTTGTTACCAGGCCGTCGGGGTCGATCAACTTCACGTCCATGTTGAGCCACGCGGGATAGCCAAGGTCGCTCATGAACATCGTGGTATTTGGCTGGCAATGCTGGAGCATCCAGGTGGCAACGCCTGGCAGCGCAAGCGAGAATCCGGATTGATAGGCGCGTTTCACATTGGACCAGCGCGCCCAATGCGCATTCCTCGGGATCAGGAATGGGTCGGTTCCCCAAAGATAAAGTGTGGCGATGCGGAGTTGGTTTTGCGCGCTGAGAAGCACTCCCAACGCCAGGAGCGCATAGACCGGCCAGCGAGCGATGGAACGCGCCCAGCGTCCGCGCGAAACGAGGCGGAAAGCCCATCCGATCCCAAGCGCGACGGCGGCCAGCCAGAGAATATCGTTGCGCGAGATGGAAAACGAATCGGCCTTAAGGCGCGCCACGGCGTCAAATATGCCCAAATCACCGGCGATGGCGGCGGATTCGCCAACCGCCGCGCGAAGGAGATTCGTAATCGGAGGCAGCAAACCCATAAACAACAGAGCGAACGCGGCATAGAGTAAAAGTTCGCCGATAAATTGGGCAATGCGCCGGTGGCGAAGCGTGCGCCGCTGGGCCAGGGCGGCGGCGGGATCGTCTTCAAGAGCGGCGGATGAAGAAGCGGAGGCGTCTGGCGGGGGAGAGGTGCGCGCGCGCGCGATGGACCACGGCGTTTCTCCGGCAAGAATGGCCGCCCAGCGCATAAGTAGCAAAAGCCCGGCCCCTCCCGCCACGGCAAACCACAGCGGCGTCAGCGGCCCCGCTTTGGTTCCGGTCAGGATTTCGCGCCCCTTGAAAAATACGAGCCAGAACCACGCCGCGAACACGGCGATTTCCACAACGAGCCACGCTATCCGCCTTTCAGGAGCAAGAACGTGCGACTCTTTATTGTCCTTTAGGTCATTCTTGCCGTCCCCTTCGTCCTTTCTGTCCTTTTCATTTCCGCTTCCCACATTCCAAAGCGGCAAAAGGCGCTGCAAATGGCGGATCGCCATAAGAATCGCGAGCGAAATAAACGGCACAATCACCTGCAGAAACCGGAAGTTCTGCATCCAGTCGCCGTTCACATAATAGACATAGAATACATTGAGGATAATCGGCCCGAGCACGAGCAACATGGCGGGGCGCGGCCAAAGCAGGCACAAAATGAAGGAAATCAGGCACAAATTCAGGAATCCCGGCCCGTGGCCGAGATACCATTCGCGCAAGTGCACAATGCCGCGCGCTTTGTAGTCGCCGTGGACCTTCGCATAGAAGGTGTTTGGCAGCAGGTCGCCATAATACCAGACTTTCCATGCGTAAAACGTCCCGAAAAACACGGCGCAGATGAGGCCCCAGCGGAAAAAACGCCGCCAGTCGAGCCGCCCTCGCGCCACTTGCACGGCGGCCCAGGCGGCCAGTGGCGTCATGTAATAGAGCGACTCGAACCGCGTCATGGCGGCGAGCGAGGCGAGGAACGGCGACAAGGTCCACGCGCGCGGATCGCGCATTTCCTGATAAAACCGCGCGTAGGCCCAGATGAGCAGCGCGACGGCGAATTGCGTTTCGAGTCCCATCATGGACCAGCAGGCGAAATGGACGTTGAGCGCCATCGGAATGACGGCGATCCAGTTCCAGACATCGCGCCGCCGCGAGAGGAGTCCGCCAAAGTGCGCCACGCCCCACATCGCCGCCAGGCAACTGAGAAAACCCATCACCTTGGCGCAGAACATTGCGTCGAAACCCGCGCCGATGCATACCGCAATGGCCGCCATCCAGGCGAGGGCGGTGCAGCCTTCGACGCGTTCGCCCGGATTATACACCGGGCCGCGGCCATGTATAAAATTATCAGAATAACGAAATGTGATATAGGCGTCGTCGATCGTTTCCACCCAATAATGAATGGCAACATACCAAAACGCGCAAGCAGCGGCGAGGAAGATCAAGCCATGCGCCCAGGCGCGGGGCGAACGGATTGTGCCGTGCCAGAAGGCGGAGGCGGCCTCGCGCACCGAATAACGACGCGGACGCGAACCAGGTTCGCCGCGGACGGCGTTCCATAAGGCTTTGAGCAACCATCCGCCGCCGCGTGTGATGACGATCCACCACCAACCGATCAGCAACCACCAAGCGAGCGAATGCAAAGCGGCCGCGGCACCTGATGAACGCGAATGGCCGTTGCCTGATCCCGAATCCGCGAAATCTCCCGAATCCGCGCTGTCGCCAAACAGCAACGGCTCCGCGGGGGGAGGAGGGGGCATCGTCGGCATCGGCGGCGCCGAAGACGCTGGGGCAGACTCTGCGCTTATAGGAAAGCCCTGGGTGTCTTGGGCATCCTGCTCAAGTTGTATTCCGGTGGCTTGGACGTCCTGTCCAAGATTTCCCGTGGCCTGGGCATCTTGCCCATAATTCGTATTTGGCTTTTCTGTTTGGTTCTTGGGAGAAAATGCAAGCGCGGCTCCAGACGTCTCGGCAGACGTTTCGTCAGACGCCTCCGGCGAACCAGTTGTTTGCGGAACGATTTTCTCGTCGCGATTATGAGTTTCCGCCGAATCCATGAAGCCGCGCAAATCCCCAAAATTCAAGTCCGACCCATTTCCAGGGTCCATACAAAACGGCAGAGCGTGCCGCATAACGGGAAAGGGGTCAAGAGCAAGGGGGCAAAACCCGCGATTGGCCATTGCAATTTGCCACTTCTCTTCGGGCGCATCTCTTTTTTTTGTCCATCCGCAGGCGAAACCGCCACGTTTCTTTCAGCGAGGCCACCTGCGGCGCGGATGGCGCCAAGCGCCACAACGAGGCGCAAGAGGACTACGCCAAGCGCCTCAACGAGGTGCGAGAAGGTAGCCTGGGGTTCCGCTTCGCTCCACCCCCAGGTTACCCTCTTTGGCCTCTTCAAGGCCACGGCGGGATTCTTTGCAAAAAAGTGAGACGTGCCCCTCCACTTCATTAAGTCATGTAACGAATTGACACAGAACAAAATTCGAGCAAGTTTGCTATTCGTGCGTTGGGCCTGAGTGAAAAATTTTCTTTTATCCGTCGCCGTGGCGTTGTGATTCCTATTACGCGGATTCGGCGGTAATTCGTACAAGTCCTGCTGATGAGGACGGGAACTGCGTTTCATCTCAATACTCTGATTATGCCATTGTGGCGGCGGTGGGCAAAGGAGGCGCATCATGCATACGCGAAATCAATCCACGGGCATTCTATCTCTGTTATTCTGCCTTGTTCTTTTGTCTGCCTCGTTGGGTCCAAGCGTGGCGGGGCAAATGGCGCAGGAGGCGCAGCAGCCATATCGGACAGGCGCGCGGCAACCGACCCCGGATGAAATGCGCCGTTTCGCGCCATTTATCAAGAAGGCCGCGCCGCTGCCAGGGCATCCAGCGCCATCGGCCGCTGCGTTGCCGTCGCGCGTGGTGAACATTACGTATCTTCCCGTTGTGGGCGCGCAGCAATTGAACAGCTGCGGCACTTTCGCGCCCACTTACTATCTCAAGACCTGGCAAGAGGCCAAGGAGCATGGCTGGGTGCGTCCCAATCCTCTCGTGGACCCCGAGCATGTCATGAGTCCTGGATTCACATACCCTCTCAACAACGGGGGGAACAATGCCGCGACGACTATTCAAGGGGCAATCATTGCGATGTGCCAATACGGCTGCGCTTCGTGGAAAGTCATGCCGGAAAATCCTTTTGACTGGTACTCTTACCCGCGGCCTTCCCAATTTCTGGCGGCCATGCCTTACCGGGCGGACCACATGATTGCCTTTGAGGGTATCGAAACGGAGCAGGGCATGAATAACCTCAAAGCGCATCTGGCAGGAGGGGATCTAGCCTGTTTTATTGTGAACGTATATTATGACGTTCATCAATCGTATCCCTATTCGGCCGCCGGCGTCAGCAACGATGTCATTTATTCCCGCGGGCAGGAATTGTGGGATGGTCATGCCTTTACGCTGATCGGATACGATGACAACAAGGAATACGTGGTGGAGGGCGAGACAAAAAAAGGGGCGTTTCTTGCGGTTAATTCCTGGGGGGCGGGATGGGGCGTGCAACTGGAAGAAGCCGGCAGCGCAGGATTTGTCTGGTTCGGCTATGACTATCTCATACAGGAAAATAAGGGCTTCTACTCCATGGCAGACCGCATCGGCTACCAGCCAACCGATGTGGCCTATGTTGACCTGTTTCACGAAAAGCTATCCGAACTGGGCTTGCTGGTTCACGCTGGCCCCAGACTGAATCCTCCCATCGAGCCGCAAGTGCTTAACCCACCTGTTCCGCAACTTTATCCCTTTACGGGAACTCTTGTAGCGGACCTAACCGATTTTCAGTCGCTGGAATCCTCGTCGTATTGGCTCACGGTCAACGATATTTACTATGACGTTTGGGGATTTAACACGGGGGAGATTAAAAGATTCGAGGTGGTGAAGGCGGATGGAGCGGCCACATTCACGGCGCAGGGTGTGCCGCTTTCGACGTCAGAAAAATACACCACGGAAGACACCAGGCAATATCTGTATGCGGGCCGGTTCCGGCCGATGGAGATCGATCTGGATGGCGCGGAAACTGGATGTTACCGCACAGCCTGGGCTGATTTTGACAATGATGGCGACCCGGACCTGGCCCTGGTTGGCGGGGGAGACTCTGGCATGGCCACAACCGTGCAATCGAAACTTCTCCGAAAGGATGAAGAAGGATTTACACCACTTGAAGGAATTTTACCTCATGCCGCTTATGGAGCAGTGGCATGGGCTGATTACAATCGCGATGGTCGGAGCGACCTGATTCTGACCGGGTCAGATGCGCAGGGGAACGGGATCCGAAACCTGTTCAAAAATCAGGCACATGTTGGCTTGGTGAATAGCGGCGCGTCGCTTCCCACTTTCAGCGGGTCGGGATTTTTTGCCTGGGGCGACTATGACAACGATGGCGATCTTGACCTGGCCTTCAGCGGTTACACGGATTCCGGGCCTGCTGTTGTGCTTTTGCGCAATAACAACGGCACATTTGCAAATAGCGGAACGGCGTTCCCGCCAATGTTCTTCACACCGCTCTCCTGGTGCGATGCCAACCAGGACGGATGGCTCGATCTGCTTGTGGGCAACATACTGTATTGGAATAATCAAGGAACTCTGACAGATGCATATCAATTCATGATTGAGGGCTATCAAGGTTGTCACGCTTGGGGAGATTTTGACAACGATGGTTACCCCGATCTGCTAATTACGGGCAAAAACCTCAGCGGCCTGCCAGGAGATTTTATCACGAGAATTTACCGCAACCTGGGAGGATTTCAATTCCACGAGATCAATCCCGGGCTGCCTGGCGTTATTGCGGGATCCATCGCTCTTGCGGACTATGATCGGGATGGGCGCCTTGACCTTGCGATGTGCGGGCAGACAGGCGTGGGCGATGACAGAAAGATGGCCTGCATTTATCGCCAAAAATCCGATGGAACCTTTGCGGATAGCGGATATGAACTCCCCGGATTGTCTGGCGGCGATCTTTCCTGGGTGGATATTGACGGCGACGGCGATCTGGATTTCATGGCTTCGGGAATGCTCCCCACGGGGACGACTCTGGAATCGCGAACGCTTATGCTCGAAAATTTGACGGCGGACGCCAAGGTGTGCAATGCACCCAACGCCCGTCCCGCCGCACCGGGCATGTTGAGCGCCGTCACTGGCGCAAATACCTCGGAAGCGATTCTCCAATGGGCGGCGCCGCAGGATGATAAAACTCCGCGATCTGATATTTCCTTCAATGTCCGCTTGGGAAGGCATCCGGGAGATGTATCCATCGTCAGCCCGGCAAATGGCTTGTCGCTGCTGGGAAATCATCCAGGTTCATGCCGCGGCATCGGAAATCCGGTGCGCCGGATCACATCCCTGGCTCCAGGGCGCTATTACTGGTCCGTGCAGGCTATCGACGCGGGAATGCGCACATCGGAATGGTCGCAGGAATCCGTTCTGGCGATCGGCGCAAACGGAATTCCAAACTGGGACGTCAATGGCGACGGGGTTGTCGATATTGCGGATGCGGTGCAATGCCAGAAGAATATCGCGCAAAATCCCTTCAATTTGGCGATGGATGTGAATGCCGATGGCAAAAGAGACGCCCTCGATCCGTTCTTTTTGCGCAGCCAAGTGATGGGCAAGGGCGGCAAAGGGTATCTGACCGCCGCCACGGCCACAATTGGCCCCGAGGGGGGAAGCCTTAGCGGATTTGGATGCGAGCTGATCGTCCCGGCCGGGGCTTTCGATAAATCCCGCCAACTGACGTTGAGCGTTTCCAGCACGGAAATGCCAAACGGCCCTGGCATGGTTCCTTTTGCCTATAAACTCACTGGATTTCCTGTCGTATGCGCCCAGCCTATCCGTCTCCGCATGTTGGATATGCGCCAGAATAAAACCGGAAATCCGTGGATTGCCGTTGGGGAAAAAGGATCCATGAATGAATTTGGAACGAATGAGTATTCCTTTCATGATTTTGAGGCTGCTCCGGTCGGAAATGGATACGCCGAAGTCGTATTTCCGGCCTCGACGGAACCCGCCAGGCGCGCGGGCCTGGCCGCTGCCGACCCATTGATCGACGATCCAGAATTCGACCGTGTCGCCGTGATGAATGAGGGCATTATGTATCGCCACCACACGGCGCATTGTTATGTCCTGGCTGGTTCGGAATACACAGACTATCTTGTCCCGGTCGGAAACATGCTTGAGGAAGCTTTTGGCAAGTTCGAGGCGATGGGCTTCGATATGACGCGGCGCGACTGGACCTCGTATCCCCTCGAAGTCACCATACGAACCACGTCCGCCTCGAAAAATGAAGCGGGCCTGACGACCAAAGGCGAAACGGCCTCCGCCTATATGTGGGGCAACCACCGCGTGTATGTGAACATCAGCAAGGACATTGTGAGCGATACGGAAATGCTCCGAACCACTGTCATCCACGAGCTCTTCCATGTGATTCAGTATTGCTACGATCCGCGGAGCAGCTACCTGCGCCGCACGGCCGCCAATGGCGCGTTTTGGCTCAAGGACGCCTGTTCGACCTGGAGCGAATGGCTGATGGCCACCGACCCGAACTACCTGCCGCTGGAAACGCGGACAGATATAATTAACGCCTTTGAACAGGGATTCCAGAGGGCGTCGAGCTTCCGGGGATACTTCCAAATGGGAAGCCCCTATTTCGGCCAGGCATCGGACTATGGCTATGGAACCCCCCAAATGATGGCCTATTTGGTGAACGTGAACGGAGACGACAATCGCACCCTTAAAACCCTGTGGGACCAAATCTATGCGGGAAGAAATTCCTACTTTGCCATAAAAGAACTTACGCACATGGGCACCGGCTACTGGTATCATGACATGGTTACGCAATTCTTCAAAGGCGAGTTGCTGAATCTATCTATGGAAAAGCTCACAGGATTTGTCGGGAATAAAATGCTTCTCAGAGAGGCTTGGGCGGAACGTTCCCGCCGATTTGCGCCCGTGGACATGCCCGATCTCTCCGCGAAATTCTATGGGATTCCAATCGCAAGCACCTATTATTCCCAAATCACTAATGAGGACAAATTTGGATTCTCGATCCGCTCGAATACACCCGGCGTTTATTTATCCGTATTTCAGAAAAATGTGCTGAACAGCCATTTTGTGCGCCTGGGCGAGGCGGCTTTTTCCCCGGAGCGGAATACACGCCAGTTGATTGTTCCCGAGATTCGCAAGGCCCTGCTCAGTTCCCAGAAGTCCGACTATTATATCGCCGCTGTCAGCAACACGCACGAAAGTTCTCCCTATGATTCAACGGATCGAGTATATGTGGCGATGGGCCTATGCCGCGATTATGCGGGCTATAAGCCCAAAACCGCCGTGATGGATGAAAAACGTTCAATTTCTCGTCACGGACTCAATGCGATTTCTGTCCAATGGCCCCGCTATACTTTCCCCGCTATTATCACGGTTCAGAATGCCTCATCGCCAATCAAAGAAGAGAACTTTGCCCAACTCTCCAATTCATCCGCGCGCATGACGATGGACCTGTGGGGCGACCCGCCCAGCGATGTTGTTTTCAACTGCGATGCTCTATGTTCAGAAACCTCACAAACCTTCCCTGCGGATGGCGGCGGCCACTGGACCGTGTCCGCACGAGTCACGCATTGGAAAATGCACAAATATCTGCCCGGGCCGCGCTGGACGCCGTGGGAAGTCATTGGCGAATTGCAAAATGCCACGGGAGCATTCACGCTCTCGCTCGATAAGACCGACCAAATCGGATATTATGTGATTTCTGCATACTTGGAATACACAACTCAATACTACGATTCCACTGGAGCGCTGGCGTTCACCGACACAATTGATGACCAATACACTCCCTATTCATTCTTCCTGTATTTCCCCGACAGTCCGCGATACGAGGAACTCTTCCCACAGTAATTCGGCAGGAAGACAGTGGCTGAAAAAGCCCCGTCATTTCTCATGGGCCAGGTTTCATGACTCTGGATCGGGGGAGCGGGGTGCATCTTCTGCGGATAGCGGTTGCGCGGCGGCGGCGGCGTCTTCGGCCTGCGGACGCATGAGCGGAAATAGGATCACGTCGCGGATCGAGACGGAATTCGTCAGAATCATCACCAGGCGGTCGATGCCGACGCCCAGCCCGGACGTGGGCGGCATTCCGTATTCGAGCGCGCGCACATAATCCGTGTCGATTTCGCCCATCGCCTCCATGTCGCCCCCTTTGCGGCGATCCACCTGTTCGGCAAACCGCGAATACTGATCGCGCGGGTCGTTTAGTTCCGAATAGGCGTTGGCGATTTCCATGCCGGCGATAAAGAGTTCAAAGCGCTCCGTGACGAGCGGGTTGTCCGCCTTGGATTTCGCAAGCGGACACTTGGATTTCGGGAATTCGGTGATATAGGTCGGCTGGATGAGCGACGGCTCCGTGTGCGCCTCGTGGAGGTGGATAACGAGGTCGTGCGGGTGATGCACGTCGGCGGGTAGATGCAGCCCGGCGCGCGCGGCTTCGGCCCGCACCTCAGCCTCGTTCATGTCCCATCGGAATCGCGCGCCTGTGCGTTCGGCCAGCGCGTCGAGGATCGTTACGCGCGGCCAGGGCGTCGCGAAATTGATCGCCTGGCCGTTGTATTCCACCGTGGTTTGCCCGCCGCGCATATCGGCCACCAGCCCGGAAACCAGATCCTCGACGAAACTCATCATATTGCGGTAATCCCACAACGCCGCATAGAGTTCGAGCATCGTGAATTCGGGGTTGTGATGCGTCGAGATGCCTTCGTTGCGGAAGTTGCGGTTGATTTCATAGACGCGCTCAAACCCGCCCACCACCAGGCGTTTGAGATACAACTCCGGCGCGATGCGCAGATACAAATCCATGTCGAGCGTGTTGTGGTGCGTGATGAACGGACGCGCCGACGCCCCGCCATAAATCGGATGCATCATGGGCGTTTCGACTTCGAGGAATCCCTGTTCGTCCAGCCGCCGCCGCATGAGCGAGATGAACCGGCTTCGCGCGCGGAACGTCTCGCGCACCTCGGGATTTGCGATCATGTCCACGTAACGCATCCGGTAACGCAAATCCACATCCGTGAGGCCGTGCCATTTTTCCGGCAGCGGACGCGACGCCTTCGAGAGCAGCGTCAGCGATTCCGTGACAAGCGTGACCTCGCCCGTTTTGGTGCGGAAGATTTTGCCGCGCATCCCGACCCAATCGCCCGTGTCCACGAAGTTTTTGAACAGGTTGAAGGAGGCCTCATCCATTTGATCGCGCTTGGCGTAGGCCTGGAGTTTTCCGCTCTGATCGAGGATGTGGAAAAACGCCGCCTTGCCGAACGAACGAATCTGCAGCACACGCCCGGCGACCGCGATCACTTCCTGCGATTCAATGAGCGCATCGGCATTTTCCAACGCCTGACTGCACGAATGCGTTGCTGTGAACGTCCGCGGATACGGGTCCGTTCCCTGCGCGCGCAACTCATCCACCTTTTTATAGCGATTTTCGATAATGGGATTATGATCGGGAAGGAAAGGGAAAGATCGATTCGAGTCCATGTTTAATTATCCGTTATGATTCCTGTGGATTTCCATTCGTCCTTGGTTCTTTTCTCTGCGTTCTCTGCGCCTCTGCGGTGCCATTGCTGGGATCGCGAGGCTCCGCACTCGCGCTTTATTCTCGCGCGCTGCCTTCTTCTCTGCGCTCTCTGCGACCTCTGCGGTGCTTCACTGGGATCCCGAGGCTCCACACTCGCGCTTTTTTCTTGCCCGCTGCCTTCTTCTCTGCGTTCTCTGCACCTCTGCGGTGCCGATTCTTCACGCACCGCGCGCGAATCAATGCCTTCCCCCGGCCCCAACGACAACCGAAATGTGCCAACCACCCGCAAACAAAAGCTCGCCGCAGAGGCGCGGAGGGCGCGGCAGGGGAAGGGGAAACAAGAAAAGAGCCAGTGCGGAGCCTGGCGATCCCAGCGCCAAGAGCCAGTGCGGAGACCGGCGATCCCAGGGAATCACCGCGGAGGCGCGGAGGGCGCAGAGAAGAGAAAATGATTTTTCGTTATTTTCGTATTTTTCGCGGTAAAAAATCTTCCCCCGAATTATATCTGATCGAAATTCTCCGGGTAGCGGCATTTTGAGACGGCGTCGTCGTAAGTGATGAGGCCCTGCGCATAGAGGTTTTTCAGGGACTTATCCATAGTAATCATGCCGATTTCCCACGAGGTCTGCATGATGGAAATCATCTGCTCGGTTTTGGACGTGCGGATGATTTTGCGCACCGCCGTCGAGGCGATCAGTATCTCGATGGCCACGACGCGCCCCTGTCCGCCCGCCACGGGCAATAACTGCTGCGAAACAATCCCTTCGAGCGCGTTCGCCAGCTGAATGCGCACCTGTTGCTGTTGATGCGGCGGGAAAACGTCGATGATGCGGTCGATCGTCTGCGAGGCATCCGGCGTGTGCAGCGTGGCGAGCACCAAGTGTCCCGTTTCCGCCGCCGTGAGGGCCGTGGAAATCGTCTCGAGATCGCGCATTTCGCCCACCACAATCACATCCGGGTCCTGGCGCAGCACATGCCGCAGGGCGCTCGCGAAGGACTTCGTATCGGACATCACTTCGCGCTGTTTCACCACGGAGCGCTTGTTGTGATGGATGTATTCCACCGGGTCTTCGATGGTGACGATCATGCACTGGCGTTCGTTATTGATGAGATCGACCATCGCCGCCAGCGTGGTCGTTTTGCCCGAGCCGGTCGGTCCCGTCACAAGCACAAGGCCGTTGTCGTGCCGCGCCAGTTCCTCGTTCTCGGCCAGGGCCGTCTGCAGGGCGAGGTA
>CAYUNT010000102.1:15267-15773 GCA_964446285.1 uncultured Candidatus Sumerlaeota bacterium
CAGTTCCTCGACCACCGGCGGCAGCCCGAGGCGCCGGATCGGCTGGATGATTTCGTTCACCACACGGAAGGCGGCTTCGGTCGAGCCGCGCTGCCGGTGGACGTTCACGCGAAACCGCCCCACCTGCTCGATGTCCAGCGAGAGGTCCAGTTCCCAATTGGCCTCGAATTTTGACTTCTGGTCATTGTTGAGAATCGCATAGACAAGGTGGTGGCAGTCGGCTGCGGTCATTTGGGGGAAATCGAGCGGACGAAGAAATCCATCCACGCGAATCGTCGGCGGGATGCCCATCGAGATGTGCAGGTCCGATGCGCCTTTTTCCACGGCGGCGCGCAATAAGGCGTAAATTTCTGTTCCGCGATACGTGGATGCGGACGCGCCAGAAGTGCCCGGCAGGCGGACCGCAGGCATCGGCGCTGGTGCGGGCGCGGGCGCTGCCGGGGCGGGGTAGATTGACGGAGGCGGTGCAGGTTGCGGCGCAGCGAACGGCGCAGGGGGAGGGGCGG
>CAYUNT010000103.1:0-15579 GCA_964446285.1 uncultured Candidatus Sumerlaeota bacterium
TCTTTCTCCAACCCATTCACCAACACCCCTCCAGGGGGGACACCATGTACCTGTGCTTTACCTGTGAGTTTTCAAATGCGGCTTGACGCTCTCGGGGCATTCGCCTACAAAACCCAGCCTTTGATGTCGAAGGAGGATGATCTGGCATCATGAAAAGACCATTTCAACCGCATCGCAACCGCCGCCGTAAAAAACACGGCTTTCGTTCGCGCATGGCCACGGCGACGGGCCGGGCTGTCCTGGCGCGCCGCCGCAAAAAGGGACGCTGGAAATTGACCGTATCGGACGAGGATTAATCCCTGGTCCTGGCCAACTTGCACTTGCTGGGGGCGCCGCCAATGGCCTCCCGCCGCATGGGGCGTTTGCATCCGCCCGAAACGATTCGAGGTTCCTCGGATTTCCGCCAGGTCTATGATGGCGGTCGCAAGCGGATTGCTCCGTTTGTGATCGTTCATGCCTTGTCACGGGGAGATTCCAACCCTCCCCGGCTGGGCTTCACGGTCAGCCGCCGTTGCGGAAAAGCGTGTGTGCGCAATCGCATTCGGCGCCGGATGCGCGAAATTGTGCGCGTCCATTGCCCAAACCTGGCGCCGGGCTGGGATATTGTCTTGACGGCCCGTCCGCCCGCGGCTGACGCTGCTTTTGCCACGTTGCGCGCCCAGGTGATTTCGTCGCTGGGCGACCTAAAGGTCCTTTGCGCCGATGTTTGAGCCGCTCGATTACACAATGCGGGCCATGCTTTTTGTGGCGGTTCGCGCCTATCAGCGCGCCGTTTCGCCATTGCTACCCCCGGCGTGCCGTTTTGTTCCTTCCTGCTCGAACTATGCGCTCGAAACGCTTCAAACTTGGCCACTTTTTTCAGGATTGGGGCTAATCCTCAAGCGAGTTGCTCGCTGCCAGCCCCTTTGCCGGTGCGGAATCGACCCCGTGCCGCCGTATCGGAGCGCTTCCCCACGCCATCGTCCGCTTTCCGGACGCTGGCTGGGACTGCGAACCGAGCCGGAAGCCTGCAACCATCCCTCTCTTATCCCCGAATCGTCTCCCTCCGCACCCCGGACCGGAAGCGAGACGGGTTGATACTTTTTTTGTTTTATGGAAAAACGCTGGATCGCCTTCTTTCTTTTCACTTTCGGACTGATTCTCCTTTTCCAGACGCGTATGGAATCGCGCAAGCGCGAGGAAATCGCCCTGCGCAAGAAGGCGTTGATTGAACAGGCCGCCAAGGATGCCGAAGCGGCGCAGCGGGCAACATCCGAAACGCTTCGCGCCCTGGGCAAAAAGGCTTCGGACAGCGCTTCGGCGCAGTCTGCCGCCTCCTCCTCCGCCTCCGCCGCGGCCGAATCCGGGTCTCAGTCCACTCTTCGCGCGCCCACAACCGAGGAAGCATCGCTCCCCGCCGCCGCGACGGACGTGCTCGACGTGGCCGAAGGGCCTTTCGTCGAGGTCAGCACCAAGGGGAGCCGCCTGGATGTTTCCAAAATCGGCGCGCTTCCCGTGCGATGGGAAATACAATTAGCCAGCCCCGTGGAGCTCAAAGAAGGCGCGGACGCCGCTAAA
Source organism: uncultured Candidatus Sumerlaeota bacterium (assembly GCA_964446285.1). Taxonomy (GTDB): domain Bacteria; phylum Sumerlaeota; class Sumerlaeia; order SLMS01; family CAYUNT01; genus CAYUNT01. The sequence goes on from CAYUNT010000103.1 coordinate 1,558, forward strand.
GCAAAGCCCGTGGGCGCCGTGAATCTCGTTCCTGAAATTCGCGACCGCCACCGCGAGTATCCCCTCACAATCGAAGGAAGCCAGCTCGAGGTCTTCAACCAGGTGCCTTATGAAGCCTCCGAGCAGGCGCTCGAAAAAGGCGGACACGAATGGGTGTTCACGTCGGGTGTGCATCAGGGCCTGCGCGTAACGCGAACGTATCGTTTCGCCAACGGCGAGGGGTATTTGCTCGAACACGAAGTCAAAATTGAGAATGTGTCAGACCGCCGCAAGCGATTCGACGTGGGCGGAGCGGGTCTTGGCATCGGATGGCAGGGCGGGTTCCTGCAACCCGAGGTCAGCGACCGGGTCCACGGCCAGGTTGGGGCGCTTGTTTCCAACGACTCTGGGCTGCATTCGGAGCGCTTGAGCCTGAAGTCCGAGCCATCGACCTTCCAGGGTCCAATTCGCTGGGCCGGCGTGCAGAAGAAATTCTTTCTGGCGGCCCTGATTCCGCAGGAAAAGCCTGGGGCGAGCGTGCTGCTGAGCGTCCGCGAGCGCGACATGACGCCCGAATACCGGCAAAAAGGCGTAGATGCGCCGCTGAGCGTCGTTCTCCAGAGCGAGTCCTTCGACCTGGAGCCGGGCGAATCGCGCCAGTGGAGCTATTTCATCTATGCCGGACCGAAAAAGCGCGATTTGCTGCAAAAGATCGACCGCAGCACAGGTCTGGACCGCACAGCGGTGGCAGGGCTGGCCGACACGATTTTCCAGGGCTACTGGCGCATCATCCGCTGGCTGGGCCTGTTGCTGCTCGAGTTGCTTGTGTGGTTTGAGAAACTCACGCGCAACTACGGCGTGTCGATCATCCTGCTGACGATCCTCATCAAGATTGTCACGTATCCGTTGACGCACAAAAGCATGAAGATACAAGCGAAAACGATGGCGCAGCAGGCAAAACTGAAGCCCTTTATTGACGAGATCAACTCGAAGTATAAGGATAATCCAGCAGCGCGAAATCAGGCGCTGATGAAGTTGTGGAAGGAGCACGGCGTGAATCCGTTCGGCATGTTGCGCGGCTGTGTCCCGGTGATGCTGCAAATGCCGATCTTCATCGCTCTTTATGTGCTGCTCGATCAGGCAATCGAGTTGCGCGGACAGCCGTTCTTGTGGATTCAGGACCTGTCGCTTCCCGACCGCCTGCTTGTCTTCTCGGGCGTGACGCTTCCGTTTGGAATTGCCATCAATTCGTTGAATCTGCTGCCCATCCTGATGGGAATCACGCAGGTGATTACAAGCCGGATGTCGATGAGCGCGGCAACCGATCCGGCCCAGCGTCAGATCATGCTCATAATGCCGATTGCTTTCATATTCTTTTTGTATAATTTCCCGTCGGGGTTGATGCTTTACTGGGTGGTGACCAATGCCTGGCAAATTGGACAACAGGCGCTAACGAACCGCATCATCCAGCGAGAGCAAGCGGCATCAGCCGAAGCCCCGGCCTGATAAGGACCGGATATACCCATGAACTTCATCACGATTCCGGCAGCAACAATGGAAGAGGCTCGCGCCAAGGCCGCGGAGCGGTTTGGCGTGGAGCCAAAAGATGTCGAGTGCCTTTTGCCCGCGGAAGCGGAAGAGCGCATAAGGCAGGAAGGTCTGCGCGAGCGGTCGCGCGCAATGCAAGGCGGGGACGGCGGAGCGGCGGATGATTTTGCCCCGCGCGGCGGCGCAATCGCTCCAGACGGGCCTGACGGCGAAGAGGGCGATTTTGAGCCGGATGACGCGCTCGACGCAGAGGACGAGGAATTCGCCGAGGAACCCGCCGAGGAAATGGCGGCGGAGGAGGCGGAGGAACAAGGGCAGGCCGCGCAGGATGCCGCTGGCGAAGCCGAACCGGCAGAGCCGCCTACAGAGCCTCCAGCAGAACCGTCGGCAGAGGCGGGTGCAGGCGGTGGCGCGGTATTTCGGGCGCGCGTGAGGCCCGGCTTCTGGGTGGATCAGGCGCGGCGCTGGGTTGTCGGATTGATGAAACACTTCGGAATGCCGGTCGAGGTCCGCGCGCAGCTCGTGGGAACCCAGGTCTTTGTGCGGCTAACGGGCGCGGATTCCTCGGTGTTGATTGGGCGCCAGGGTTACACGCTCGATGCGCTTCAGCATGTCGTTACGCGCGCTCTTACCACGATGTGGGACGATTTTCCCGAGGTGGTTCTGGACGTCGAGGGCTACCGCGAGAAGAAGTTGATGCGGCTTGTGCGCACGGCCCGGCAAGTGGCGGCGCGCGTGATGCATTCCAAACAGGCCGCCGACCTCGAACCGATGACAGCAAGCGAGCGCAAATATATCCACAATGCTTTGAAGGACATGAGGGCGATTCGCACGGTCAGCCACGGGCGCGAGCCGAACCGCCATATCGTAATCGAACTGGCGGAAGGGACCGAGGTTCCTTCGGGTTTGCCGCCCATGCGGCGTCACGGACGACGACGCCCGCGTCACGGCGGCGGAGGCGGCGGCTTCCAGCGCGATTCTCGCGACGGGCGCAACGGGCGCGATGGGCGCGATTCTCATGCGCCGCATCGCCCGCCCCAATCGGGCGGGGGCCAAAGCGGCGCGTCACGGCCTGCCAATGGCCATCCCAGAGTGGCACAGGAGGGGGCCGCTTCCTCCGGCGGCGCCTCCGAAGAGGCGGCGCCCGCGCCCTCTTCCGGGGCGGCGCCCAGGGAAGGCGCGCCGGAATCGGAAGAGCGGCTTGATTGGCGCCCGACTTTCTTCAAGCCTCCCGAGCAAGCGGCCGGCAGCGCTCCCGCCTCGGATCAGCCGTTCCCGGAACTCGAAGAAGACCTTTATACCTGAGACATCTTCAGTTATGACCGGACGGCGGCGGATGCGCGCGTCTGCCTCATCTGTATTGGGGAAGTCTTTGCATGGCGGGAATTCGGTTTTTCCTTTTCGGGCTGCTCGGGCTGGCGATGGGGACGGCGCTGCTTGGCGCGGGATGCGCGAACTCTCGCTCGCGCGGCGAAAATACCGCCGTATCTCGCGCCAGCTTCCTGGCGCCCGGCGGCGCTGGGTGCGCGGGAATCGTGGACCTTGTGCTCATCTATCAGGGAGGGACGCATCGCCCCGACTGGACGCGCGAGGAATTTCGCCCCTATCTGGCCTGGCGCAATCCGGAATCGGGATGCGAGGAATGGCTTTTCGACGGATTTTTGTTTCTGGAATTCAAAGACGGGCGCGGGCGCGAGTATGCCAAAGGCTACAAACAGGCTCCGGCGCGCCGCGAGGATTGGGAATGGCTGCTCGGACGCCTTTTCGAGCCGGGCAAAGCGCTTTGCGCCCTCGACGCCGAAACAAGCGCCACGGAGGCGCGCATCGGCCCGCCGCCTCGCAGGCGCAAGGTCGTCGTGAGCATCCACGAACCAATCGCCGGCCAGCGCGATTGGGGCGAATTGGACGGACGGGCGCTTGATTTCCGCCGCGTGGATGACCGCGTCGCGGCATGCCAATGGTATCTGGGCGAGATCGAACGCCGCTGGAAGGCAGCCCACTTCACCCACATCGATCTGGCGGGGGTGTATTGGATCGCCGAGCACTCGAATGAATGCGAAAAGGTTCTGGCGGCGGTTTCGCTCGATGTGCATCGGCGCGGCTGGAAATTTTTCTGGATTCCTTATTGGAAGGCTCGCGGAGCCGCGCATTGGCGCGAATTGGGGTTCGACGCGGCCTATCAGCAGCCGAATCACTTTTTCCACCCGGAGATTGCGGATTCACGCCTGGATGCGGCGGTGGATTTCGCGCGGCGCCACGAAATGGGCCTGGAAATGGAATGGGATGGACGGGCGCTGAGCCGTCCGGAGACGTTTGCGCCGCGCATGGCGGCATATCTGGATGCCTTCGAGCGGGGTGGCGCGGTGGGCGGGGCGGCCATGGCGCATTACGAAGGCGGCGGGGCGCTGCTGGCAATGAGCCGCTCAGAGGAACCGGTGGCGCGGGCGCTTTACAAGCGATACTGCTCGATGGTGGTCCGCCGCCAGCATCTTGCTCCACCCAAACAATAAAATACCACGAAGGCACAAAGACACAAAGGCATGAAAGAAGCCGACTTGCGGAAAGCCATACTCGCGTTGCGGGATATAGTGTTCCGGCGCGATGGGCGCGAGATTCTTTCGGGCATTTCCTGGGACATCGAGCGCGGACAGCATTGGGCGCTGCTTGGCGCGAATGGATCGGGCAAAACCACGCTTCTCAAAATCGTCACTGGCTACGAATGGCCAACCGAGGGGGCAATCGAGGTTCTCGGCAGGCGGTTTGGCGAGTGCAATCTTCCCGAGTTGCGAAAAGCCATTGGGTGGGTCAGTTCGGCGCTCGAACACCGGATACCAGCGCAAAATCGCGCCATCGAGGTTGTGGCGTCTGGATTTGACGCCGCGATTGGGGTGTATCGCGTGTATTCGCCCGGCGAATTCGAGCGCGCCGGCCAGGCATTGCGCGCCATCGGCGGCGGGGCGTTTGCCGAACGGCCTTACGGCGCGCTTTCGCAGGGCGAGCAGCAGCGCGCCCTGCTCGCTCGTGCGCTCGTGAACCGCCCGGCGTTGCTCATCCTCGACGAACCCTGCGCCGGACTCGATCCCGCCGCGCGCCAGTCGTTTCTGGACGACCTTGAACGCCTGGCGCGCCAAGCGGACGCTCCCACGCTTGTTTTTGTCACGCATCACATCGAGGAAATCGGCCCGGCTGTCTCGCATACGCTGATCCTGAAAAGCGGGCGCGTCCTGGCCAGCGGCCCCACCGGCCGCGTCCTCACCTCTGCCCGCCTCACCGAGGCATTTGGGCGGCCGTGCAAGGTCGAGCGGGCGCGCGGACGCTGCTGGTTGCGATTGTAACCGCCCCCGCTTTTATGCAATGCATTCGGCGAATGGGGATAGCGAACCTCGCGGTCCGCGGCGGGAGTTGCTTTCGCGGAAATCCGCCGGGCGCGAGGGAAGCGGAAAAATCCATGACGGATGCGTCTTCCAATTCCTCGTCTCGCGGCCAATCCGCCGCCCGCCGGTGCCTTGTAACGGGAGCGACGGGGTTTATCGGTTCGTGCCTGGCGCGGGTTCTGGCGCAGCGCGGGTGGCAGGTGACCGCTCTTGTGCGCGCCGCGAGCGACTGCTCGGTTCTGCGCGGAGTGCCCATCCGCCGGGCCGCAGGCGATCTGATGCGCCCCCAAAGCCTGGGAGCGGCCATTGCCAGGCAGGATGTTGTTTTCCACTGCGCCGGGCTGACCAAGGCCATCGAGCCGCGCGACCTTGTGCGCGTGAACGGTGTGGGGACGCGCAATCTCCTCGATGCCTGTGCGCGGGCCGATCCGCCGCCCGAGCGCATTGTCGTATTGTCCTCGCAGGCGGCGGCGGGTCCGGCGCTCGCGGACGGCTCGCCTCGCACGGAATCCGATACGCCGCGCCCTGTCAGCTTGTATGGGCGCAGCAAACGCCTCGGCGAAGTCGAATGCGAACGCGCCGCCCGCCAGGGATTGCCTGTCGTTGTGCTGCGGCCTGTGGCGGTGTATGGCCCGCGCGACCGCGATTTTCTCCTGATATTCCGGTCTGTCGAACGATTTGGATGCCTGATCGAGGCGGGCGAGGGGCCGATCGAGTTCCAGGCCATGCACGTCATCGACCTGGTCCGGGCTATGACTTGCGCGGCAGAGGCGGAATGCGGACGCGTGGCTGGGAGAACGTTTTTCGTCGGGCATCCGCGCCCCTGGTCAAGCGAAGGATTTGCATGGGAAATCGCGCGGGCGCTCGGGATCGAACATCTGCGCACCATTCGGATTCCGATGCACCTGGCGTGGGTGGCGGCCGGCGCCTCGGAATTTGTGGCGCGGCTGCGGGGAAAGCCCGGCATTTTCTCACGCGACAAACTCCGCGAAATCGAGCGCTCGCCGTGGATTTGTTCGGTCGAGCAGTTCGAGGCTGCCACGGGTTTCCGCGCGCGAATCGACGTCCCCAAAGGAGTCGATCATACCGCGCGCTGGTATCTGAGACGGGGGTGGATGTAGAAAGAGAGTTGTGAGTTGTGGGTTGTGGGTTGTGAGTGAAGAGAGAAGAAGCAGGCAGTGTGCAGTGGACAGTGGGTTGTGAGCAAGAGCGGCTAGTGAACAGTGGTCAGTGAACAGTGGTCAGTGCCTTCGGTTTCCGAGTCGGTTCTTCTTCTAAATCCTTTCAACCCTTATGCTTCTCACTCTCAACTCACAACCCACAACCCACAACTCTCAACAACATCCCTTGTGTCCTTTTCGTCCCATAGGTCTCATAGGTCTCATAAGTCTCATTTTATCTTAGGAAAGCAAAGCACATGGGTATTCTCGACGGCAAAAAAGGCCTGATTCTCGGCGTGGCGAACGACCGCTCGATTGCCTGGGGCATCGCACAGGCGGCGCGGCGCGAAGGGGCGAGCCTGGGGCTTAACTTCGTCGGCGAAGCGCTCGAACGCCGCGTGCGTCCGCTGGCGGAATCCATTGGCGCAGAAATCGTTGAACCTCTCGACGTATCGAGCGACGAGCAAATCGACGCCTTTTTCACCGCGGTGCGTTCGCGCTGGGGAACGCTCGATTTTCTTGTCCACTCGATCGCCTACGCGAACAAAGACGCGCTGCGCGAGCCGTTCCTGAACACCACGCGGGCGGATTTCCATCAGGCGCTGGATATTTCTGCTTATTCGCTCACAGCGCTGGCCCGCCGCGCGGCTCCGTTGATGAAGCCAGGCGCGAGCATCCTCACGCTAACGTATCTGGGCGCCGTGCGCGCCGTGCCAAACTACAACGTCATGGGCGTGGCCAAAGCCGCCCTCGAAGCCTCGGTGCGTTACCTTGCCGCCGATCTCGGGCCGCGCGGCATTCGCGTCAATGCGATTTCGGCCGGTCCCATCCGGACACTCGCCGCCTCGGGCATTGCCGGATTCCGCCAGTTTCTCGACGTCTATGGCCGCTCCGCCCCCCTGCGCCGAAACGTTACCCAAGAGGAAGTGGGCAACAGCGCCCTGTATTTCCTTTCAGATTGGTCCTCGGGCGTGACGGGCGAAATCCATTATGTGGACGCGGGATTCAACGTCGCGCTCGGCGGTTTGGCTGATGAGAACTCGCCAGCCTCCTGAACATCCCGTCCCATCCCTGTGAACATGCGGTTTTTCCGGCGGGGGAAGGCGCCAAACCCGACGAACAGGCAGGCATCCCTCATTCCGGGCCTTGACAAGGTTTGAAGCTTTTGCAAGGGATTCGCTCGCTGCGGGCGAGGAGGGAGAGCGCGCGGCCTGGCCTCCAGGCGCATCGCCAGCAAGCAGGCGCGGTGGTTTTTCCCGCGCCGCCCCATAACAAACCGCCAATTGGCCGGTCCTTTTCCTGCGCGCGTTTGATCTCGTAATTCTATGGACAGTGAATCAACCATAGCCGCCGAGGAGCCTCCCGGCGAACCTCCGCCTAGCCAGGCGCCCCAATCGGCGCCACCTCCGGCGATCTGCGGCCTGCCGCAATGGAAATCGCCTGATCTGGCGGCCTTTGCGCTTTTAATACTGCTGAGGGTTTGCTGCCGATTCTCATCCTGGCCCGCGCGTTTCATGGGCCGGGAAGGGATAACTCTATGGCAATGAGAACCCGCCTCCACTTTGATATACTTCCCCAGCCGAACGATACGGCGTGCGGCCCGACATGCTTGCAGGCGGTGTATCGTTACTATCGCGACGAAATTCCTCTCGATCGGGTGATCAACGAAACGCCGCGCCTGGATTCGGGAGGCACGCTGGCGGTGTTCCTCGGATGCCATGCGTTGCGGCGCGGATACCGGGCCACGCTCTATACCTATAACGTGCGGGTATTCGATCCGACCTGGTTTGAACTGCCGCGCCGGGCACTAATGGAAAAATTGAGCGCGCAACTGCCCTTTCGCCAGAAACAGCGCATTGTCCGCGCCTCCAAAGGCTATCTGGAATTCCTCAAACTTGGCGGCGCCATTCGATTCGAGGACCTCACGCCCTCGCTGATCCGCCGGCATCTCAAGCGCTACCACCCAATCCTGACGGGCCTGAGCGCGACGTATCTTTACCGCGCCATGCGCGAATACGGCCCCAAGGATGACGAGGACGATCTGCGCGGCGATCCGGTCGGGCATTTTGTCGTTCTTTGCGGATATGACCAGAGAAAACGTGAGGTTCTCATTGCCGATCCAATGAATCCCAATCCGCTCGTGGAAAGCCGGACTTATACTCTCGATATGTATCGCGTGATTAATGCGATTCTCCTCGGAGTGCTCACTTACGACGCGAATCTGCTGATTATCGAACCCGGAGGAAGACGCAAAAGGAAACTGTATGCGAAACTTGATCGTTGTCAATAACCCGAAGAGTTGGGACCTGCACATCAAGGGCGGCGAGGTCGTTTCGGCCCGGGAGTATTTGACGGACCCGAAATACGTCCAGCTGCGCGGCGCCCGCGTGTTCAATCTGTGCCGGTCCTATAGCTACCAGAGCACGGGATATTACGTGTCGCTTCTGGCCGTCGCGCGCGGACACCGCCCCCTTCCCAGCATCGCCACCATTCAGGACATGAAGACCCTCGCGATCATCCGCCTGGCCGACGATGACCTTGAGGAATTGATCCAGGAGAGCCTGACGCCGATTCAGTCGAAGCACTTCACGCTGAGCGTGTATTTAGGCCAGAACCTGGCGCGGCGCTATGAACGCCTGAGCATGCACCTGTTCAAGCTGTTTCAGGCGCCGATGCTGCAGGCGATGTTCGCGCGTGAGAATGGCGAGTGGCACCTCGAACGAGTGCGGCCCATCTCGGGCAACGAAATCCCGGATTCGCACCGCCCGTTTGTGGTGAAGGTGGCAACCGAGTATTTCGCCGAAGAAGATTTCCGCGTGTATCAACGAAAAGTGCCCGCCTACACGATCGCGTTCCTGACCGATCCGGCAGAGGAATGGCCTCCCTCGAACAAAGGCGCCATGCGGAAATTCACGCGCGCGGCGCGCCGCCTCGGCATGGGTGTGGAAATGATTCAGAAGGACGACTACGGACGCCTCGCGGAATTTGATGCGTTGTTTATCCGCGAGACAACATCGGTGGACCACCACACGTATCGTTTCGCGAGACGCGCCGCGGCGGAAGGACTTGTGGTGATTGATGATCCGGATTCGATTGTGAAATGCGGCAACAAGGTCTATCTGGCGGAACTCCTCGCGCGCTACAATATCCCAACGCCCAAAACAGTGATCGTGCACAGCGATAATCTGGATGCTGTGCTTCAGCAAGTGGGCTTGCCGTGCATCCTTAAAAATCCTGACAGCTCGTTTTCGCGCGGCGTTATCAAGGTGGAAGACGAGGCCGCCTTCCGCAGGGAAACCGAGCAATTGCTTGAGGAATCCGATTTGATTATCGCCCAGGAATTCCTTCCGACGCCGTTTGACTGGCGCGTGACGGTGCTCGACCGCCAAGTGCTGTTTGTATGCAAGTATTTCATGGCGGAAAAACACTGGCAGATTCGCAAGACGGATCAATTGGGAGAATCGGAATTCGGGCGCGTCGAGGCCGTTGCGCCGGGCGGAGCGCCCCAGCAGGTGGTGCGAACCGCCCTGCGCGCCGCCAATCTCATCGGCGACGGCCTCTATGGCGTGGATATGAAGCAGATCGGACGCAAAGCCTATGTGATCGAAATCAACGACAACCCCAACGTGGATTCTGGTTACGATGACACGGTTTTGAAGGATCAGGTGTATATGCGGGTCATGGAGTCGTTCCGGCGGCGAATCGAACAGCGCAAAAACGCCTGGCTATACTAAAAGGAGGTTGCTGTGAGTTGGGAGTTGGGAGAGAAGGGTTGTGAGTTGTGGGTTGTGAGTTAAGAGTGGGAAGCATAAGGGCTGATAGGGTTTTGGTGAAAACCTGACTCAGAAACCGAAGGCGCCGCTCCTGATCTCCACCCGCTGTTCACTTCTTCTCTCTTTTCTCACAACCCACAACTCACAACTCACAACTCACAACCCTTCTCTCCTAACTCCCAACCCACAACTTCTCACCCACAACCCACAACCCACAACTCCCGAGATTTCTCTATGACATTGCATCTCTTTGAAGGATACGGCGTCGAACTGGAATACATGATCGTGGATTGCGAACGCCTGAATGTGTATCCGGCGGCGGACCAGGTGTTGAAGGCCATCGCGGGCGAGTTCGTTTCGGATGTCGAGATGGATGGCATCTCGTGGTCGAACGAACTGGTGCTCCACGTGGTCGAATTGAAAACGAATGGACCGGCGAAATCTCTTGGCGGCCTGGAGAGCCAGTTTCAGGAAAACGTCGCTCGCATCAATGAAATCCTTGGAACACTTGGCGGGCGCCTGATGCCGGCGGCCATGCATCCGTGGATGGACCCGATGCGCGAAACGCGTTTGTGGCCGCATGAATACAATCCGGTATATGAGACGTTTAATCGGATTTTCGATTGCCGCGGACACGGATGGTCGAACCTGCAAAGCACGCATTTGAACCTGCCCTTTTGCGGCGATGCGGAATTCGGGCGCCTGCACGCGGCAATCCGTCTGGTGCTGCCGATTTTGCCCGCGCTGTCCGCAAGTTCGCCGATTGTCGAGGGGCGGCGCACGGGATTGCTCGATAGCCGCCTCGAAGCCTATCGCGGCAATGCGCGGCGGATTCCTTCCGTGTCGGGGCATGTGATTCCCGAGGCGGTGTTTAGCAAACGCGCGTATCGCAAGAAGATTCTCGAACGAATTTACGCGGATTTGGCCCCGCACGATCCGGAGGGTATTTTGCGCGACGAATGGGCGAATGCGCGCGGAGCGATCGCGCGATTCCAGCGCAATACAATCGAAATCCGCGTGCTCGACGTGCAGGAATGCCCGGCGGCGGACCTGGCGATTTTGCGGATGGCGTCGGCCGTGATCCGCGCGTTGATCGAAGGACGCTGGGCCGATCAGCGCCGCCAGAGAGGCGCGAAAGTCGAGGCGCTGGAAGAGATTTTCCTCGCAGTGGTCCGCGACGCCGACGGCGCTGTCATAAAGAATCCGGAATATCTTGGCCTCTTTGGGCGCGGGGGGGCGCAAAGCGAAAATGGATGCACCGCGGGCGAATTGTGGCGCGGCCTTGCCGAAGAACTAATTCCCGAGGCGCTGGGGAACGCGCCCTGTTCCAGCGGCGGCAATTGTGCCGGCGAGCTCGCGCCCCTGCGTGTAATTCTCGAACAAGGTCCGCTGGCGCGGCGGATTTTGCGCGCGATTGGCCCCGAGGACTCGCTCGAAAAAATCCGCGCCGTATATGGCCAGCTCTGCGAATGCCTGGCCGAGGGAAAGATGTTTCGCGCGGTGTGAGGCGGCTTTTCAGAAAATAGTACTTATGAGACACATGGGACCTATGGGACTTATGGGACCTATGGGACTTATGGGACCTATGGGACTTATGGGACCTATGGGACTTATGGGACAGCCAGAAAGGATGATCTTTGTCCCATAGGTCTCATGGGTCCCATTTGTCCCATCTATTGCCCATTCGGCATGGTGTTGCCGCCGCCGCCCCCGCGCTCGCGCAGGAGAACCTTGCGATTGTGCCGCGCCGAGGCGTAGTCGGGGGCGATTTCCAGTGCGCGATCGTATTCGCGCAAGGCATCGTCCGCGCGCCCGAGCCTCCAAAGAACATTCGCCAGATTGCAATGCGCCGCCGCCGAATCCGGCGCAATCCGCACAGCCTCGCGATATTGTTCTTCGGCTTTGTCCAACTTTCCCAAGCCCTCATAAGCAAATCCCAGATTAACCCGCCCTTCCAACAAACCCGGCGCCATCTCCACCGCGCGCTCCAGATGCGCTGCGGCCTCTTCGAATTTCCTTTGCCCCGCCAGAAGCGCTCCCAAATCGGCGTGTGCCTCGGCACAGGCGGGATTGAGATCGAGCGCCGCGCGAAAATGCAAAATCGCCTCTTCGGTTTCCCCGCGTTCGGCCAAGGATTTCCCAACGTTCAAATGGGCAATCCACGCGGCCGGGTTCCATTCGAGCGTGTGGAGGAACAAGGTTTCGTTGTTGCGATACAGGGCGGACTGCCGCCAAGTCAGGATTCCAAGAGCCACGAGAATCGCCGCCTGCGCAATCCGAGCGGCTTGGCGGCCTGTTCCTGCCCGCGCAAATCGCAGAATCGCGAATTCCGCCGCCGCCGCCGCCAGCGCAATCAGCCCGATGCTCGCCAAATACTGAAACCGGTCGGCCACATAAGAAAGCCGCATATAACCGAATTCGATAATGCCGAGCGTCGGCGAGAGCGTGACGCAAAAGAACGCCGCTGCCGCCAGCGGACCTCTTCCGAGGCGTTTCCGGGCCAGCCACAATCCGGCCAGCGCCAGCGCGGCCGCCAGCGGAAATGCCCATGCCAGCAGGTCGCGCGGCCGAATGTCCCACTGCGGATAAATCGTCAGCAGCGGCGCGGGCCATATCAGTTTTCCCGCGTAAAACCACAGCGCTCGCCCGGCGATCAGGCAGCGCGTAGCGAGCGGAATCTCTATATGGACCTCGTTGAGCCGCCCGACCCAACGCAGGTCGATTGCCGTGAGCAAAATCGCAACGGCGAAAAACGGCGCGACAGCCAGGCCATCGCGCCACCCAATCCTGCCGCGCCTCCACCAAATCCCGATCAGCAGCGCGCATGGCAGCGTACAGGCGACGGATTTGCTCAGCATCGCAAGCGCAAACAAGCCCAACGAAACTGCAAGCAATCCCGGACGCCGCCTCCCTTGCCGCGGCTCGCCTGGGGACTCCTTCTTTGCATCCTCTTCGTCCCCGCATCGGAAAAATACCAGCGCGCTCAGCAAATACAACAGCCCGGAAAGGACGTCTTTGCGCTCAACCGCCCACGCGACCGATTCAACATGCACCGGATGCAGCGCAAAAAGCGCGGCGGCCCACCACGCGCCCGGGATTCGCAACCGCCTCAACAGCCCCCAGAGCGTCAGCGCGCACAATGCATGAAGAAGCACATTGACCGCGTGATACCCGGCGGGCTGCGCGCCCCAGAGCTGATACTCCGCCCAGAACGTGGAATACACCACCGGCCAATAGTGAACTTCTTCGCGGATTTGCGAGGGATCGGTCCAGATTGCCCACAGCCCCGCCGGGGTGCGCAACAGTGGATTTTCGACGATGGATTTGTCGTCATCCCAGACAAATCCCGCGCGCAGCGCCGGGACATACGCAATTGCCGCCAGGAAAAGGAGGAGGATGGCGCCTCCAGTGGCTCCGGCGGCAGGCCGCGCGGCGAGCGCCCCCCAGGCGGCGCCATTTCGGTGCCGTTCGAGGGCTGAAACGCGGCGGTCATCGGGATTTAGGGGAGATGCGTCCATATAGGAGCGCTCTTGCAGGGCAAGACACGGGAGATGCGCAGAAGAAGACGCTGAAGAACAGAACTCCATGCGGGCGAGTCCGGTCGTCATGCGGCCCGACAGCTTGTGTTGCCGCGCCGCCTGCCTGTCAAGCGCGGATGGGAAACGTCGAGAGAGGAAGGAGAACCGTCCTGGCTCAAATTGCCGTGCCATGCTGGCCGTGCTTGACACCCAGGCCAATTCACCGGAACAATTCTATGGATGAATTGATGGAAGTTGCATCGCTCCGGTTTTTCTTTGTCTGCCTGGCCAGGAGCGATTCCATCCGGATTCATCGGGCGCGAATCTTGGCCGTTTCCGCGCCCGGCCTCGAAACACCTCCCGAGGTTGAATCATGCACTACCGAACCCAAAGCCTGGAATGCGCCAGAACGATGAAAAACGGGCGGATGCCGCAGAGCGGATTTCCCCATCGAGCGGCGGTCCTGGCTGTCCGCATGTTGTGTGTGGCCGGCTTGCTGTGCCTGCCAGCCTTGATGCAATGGAGCGCGGCGCAGCAGTCCGCCAATCCCACGCCTTCCGCCGTTCCCGCCGCGGAGGCCGCCGCTCCGCCCCCCCCCCCCGCCCCCCACCGCCACCCCCCCCCCCCCCCCCCCGGCCAGGGGGGAACCGCACCCCGCTGGGCGCGGGCC
>CAYUNT010000104.1:0-15564 GCA_964446285.1 uncultured Candidatus Sumerlaeota bacterium
TCGCGCCTTTGGCGCACAAGAATTATCAGACCATTTTCACTACACTCCAGTAATTTACAAAATTCCCCAATGCCAAATATGATCCGCCAGGGCCGCCATCGTCCCGACGGAGATCGCCAAACCCATTGGAATTGTCAGGCGATTTGCGGCATCCGGGTCTTCCTCGGGGGTTAGGGCGCCCAATCGCCGGAAAACAACAGTAAGCGCGATCAGGCAGATTTTTTTCAGCGTCGCCAGGAACCGCCCCCGCCGCCAGAGCACCCACGAGGCCATTGCGCCCCCAATCAAGATGGAATACGCAACCGCCAGCAAGACAAACGGCCATCCTCCGAGCGCGCCCACGGCTCCAAACATCTTCACATCGCCCGCGCCAACTCCGCCTTGCAAATACGGCACCAGAAACAGCCCCGCGCCAATCAACAGACCCGACGCCGCGCGGCTGGCGCCACTCCATCCCGCCGCGACGCCCCAAACAGCGATTCCCGCTGCCATGCATGGAATCGTCACTACATTATAGACCTTTGAGTATTTCCAATCCGTAAAGCCGCACGCAATCGCCAGAAGAATTAGTCCCGCGGCGGAAGCAAACGGAAGGCGCGGAACCGCCACAAAAAACTCAAGCAAATTCATATACAAATATCAAATCCTGCATATTTATGCAGGTAATTGCATGTCCGGAGCCAGAAAATTCCCGGCATTTTCCATGTCCTGGGGAAAGATTGGATACTGCATTTTCGCTAGGGATTATCTGTTGGCTCCGTGCCTTTAGTGGAAGTATCAACATTTTTTTGCACATCGGTGAGCCGATCGTTGGACTTCTTGAACAATTCCTGGATATTTTTCCGGAAGAGTATGGCGATGGCGATGACAGAAATGGCCACGATGGTGATGATGAGCGTGTATTCGCTCATTCCCTGGCCTGTTTCATCTTTCCAGAGCGCCTTCATCCGGCGGCTGATGTTGTTGGCTTTCATTGGTTCCGGCCTCCTTTGCCTGGATTGGATTGCCCGTCAGGAACGCCGCCTCGCTCAGGGAATCGGACGGCTGATCCATTCCTCCGCATATTGGTAGTAACTGGCGATTGCGGAAATCATCGGCCCCTGAATGCCCACTGCCACTCCCGCAAAAAGAAATGCCAGCAGGGAATACTCAACCATTCCCTGGCCTTCCTCCTCCTCGAAGAGGCGCTTTGCGAAACGCGCCAGACCCTTCAATGGCCCAATCCCTCCGGATTTTCACCAGATGCGGGCAAGCGCGCCAGCGGTATCGGGTCGGCGCATCCTCCCGCGTCTCTCATGCCGCGCCTTGCCAATCCCATTTTCGCCTTTGCTCTGCCCGTTAGGCTCTCCATCTCCAATTTGCCGCCAACGCTTTTCCCTTCTCCGCGCAACGCCCCTAAGCGTCTCTCTTACATCTCAATCATCCGTGATTTTGGGTTTGATGCTTAACCGAATCAAGAGAAATAGAGTTGTCAATGACGCTCCGCCGAAGCAACACCTCCCCATTATCCTATCATAGAAAAGCAATGGGGCGCATGGCGTCCGAGAATCGAACACCCCGCACGCAGGCGAATCAGCGAATCCAGCCGAGATGCTGAACTTCAATAAATGCATGGCGTCCGTCCAGGGTGCGAATCCGAAGCCATCCACCCTGGGGCGCTCCCGCGCTATAGACCTTGGTTCCGGCGGGGATTTCCATCGCTTCAAGATACTTCATGCCTGGTCCGCTGCGGGCGATAACCGAAGGCGAGATTACAACGGCCGGGCGCAGGAACTCCTCGTGCAATCGCGACAGGGCAAACGGAACAGACACACAGAACAGCACCGCGGCCGCCACAGTTGCGCCTGCCACAACCCAATTCCGGCGCCGCAGTAAAATCCAGAGCGATCCTAAAAGCGAGGCGGCGAGCAACGCCGTAAAAGACAAAACAAGCCATTCATTGACATTGAGCAGCGCGCGGATTTTCACAAACGGCCAGGCCAAAGGCGAAATATCGGGATAATTGGCCACTGGGGCAATTTTCTGAGCGTTGGCGCGCGCTTCGGCAAATCGCGGCTTGGCGCGCAAGGCGCATTCGTAGCACCACACGGCCCGTCCCGTATCGCCCAGCCGAGCGTATGAGTTTCCCAGATTGTATTGTATAATGGGATCGCCTGGATGGCGCTCCAGAATTGTCGAATACTGCCGCGCCGCCTCCTTGAATTTCCCCTGTTCATAAGCGGCATTCGCTGCGCGATAGAGGTCCTCGGACGACGATGAGGCGGAAGCGGAAGCAGAAAGCGCGCTTGCTCCTGCCGCCGCTCCCGCCGCCGCCGATTGGGCTGATTTGTCTTGTTTGTCTGAAGAAGCGCCAGACCTTCCGGACTGAGCAAACAATGGCACCGCCACGCAGCAACAAAGCAACAGGGCGCAGGCGCAAACTCCGCGCGCAATTAGCCGAGGCATTCCTACACGAATATCACAAAGTCTATGCATCGCCCGCCATCTGTTCGCGCTCATTGTTGCCTTTAGGGAATCGGCGCTCATTTCAGCACCTCCCGCAGCGCGCTGAACACCTTTTCGCATTTTTCCAAAAGCCCTTTGCGAGTCTCTTCTGTTAGCGCTCCTGGGGCGTAACGGGCCGCGTCGCAGGTTTCCAGAATTTCGCGAAGCATCTGAAGCGTATCGGAGGGCGCATTGCGTTCGCGCAATGTCCGCTCGATTTCCTCGATAGTCAATCCAGCCGGTTCGCGCCCGAGTTTTCCTCCCAGATAGCCGCGAACGGCGCTGGCCACCTCGGCGAAAAACTCATCGATTTTGTTTTCCGCGAGCAGCCGCCGCGCGGTCCGCAGCCGCTTGCCCGCCTCGGACGCCGCGCGTCCCCGGCGGATTGTATCCGGGTTTTCCTCGCGGAACTGTCGGCGTTTGCGCGCAAAAAATGCCGCCAGCAAAAACACCGGCGGAAGCGCATGAAGCGCCCACCAGCCAGGGCGCGCATACAGCGCCGCGCCAGCGAAACTTGTTCCGGGCCGCCAGGGGCCGGTATAAATATGCTCGATGTCCGCGCCGAGCTGGCGAATATCCCCGCTCCCGCCGGCCTGGCCAGACCGCGCCGCCGCCATGACGATTTCCGTCGGGCCATGCGATTCGTCCGGCAGAATTTCCACTTTGATCGGCAGCGTCTTTTTTTCCTCGTAGCGATTGGATTTCGGGCTGAAAAGAACGAACGAACAGGCCGGGATTTCAAAATGCCCGGGTTTGGAGGCTCGCAGCAGAAACTCAAATGTCTTCTGGCCCCGCACCGATTTTGCGTCGGCCTGCGTCTGCGGCGTGGACTTTTTATCGAACAGCGTAAACCCATCCAGCGCGGGAAGCACAGGCTCGGGAATTGCCTCCACATAGCCTTCGCCCTCGAACTTAATACGGAGCGTGACCACTTCGCCTTCCTTCGCCTGCGGGCGATCCACGGACGAAGAAACATTGAAATCGCCTGCGATTCCCTTGAATCCATCCGGAGCGGGCTGGGGAAAAGGACGCGCCTGAATTGTGATGACTTGCGCCGGCAATTCCGCCCGCACCTGGTTGTCCATGAACATGTCCGCAAAGGGATCGTGCATTCCGAATATGGAATCGCCAAACGGATCGGGGCGCCGGCGCCCTCCGCTGACGCGCAGCACAGCCCGCATAGGAGCGCCGCTCACGCGGATTTCGCCCGAGCGCGTCGGCACAATCACATCCGTCTGCACGAGCGAACGCTGAAATTCGCGATCGCCCACCTTGACGGTTTGCCATGCCAGGCTGTCGGCCTGCTGCCGGTTGAGGCGCAAAAAGCCCGTTTCGTCCGCGCCGGAAGGCGCATCTCCAAATTCATAACGTTCATTTTGCGTCAGATTCGGCGCCTTATAGACCCAGGTTCGCAGAAAAATCGGTTCATAGGGCACCGGGTCTTTTTTACTCGGTTCGGATATCAGAAACAACTTCCCGCGCAATTGGCGGTCCAGGTCCGAATATCCTGTTCGCGCTGAAGTGGCTCCCTCGGGAACACGCATCTCGGGCGGTTCGGCTGTCACGCTCACCTGAACCGCGTTGCTAGCTAATGTCTTTTCTCCAGACTGCAACGTAGCGGGCTGAATGATGAACTGGCCGGGCTTGGGCGCCTGGAGCAAAATCTGCCAAGTCTGGGCGTAATGCGCCGGTCCGCCGAAACTCATGCTCATGCTTTGTGAAGGCGGCTGGCGTCCGACAATCTGGAATGAGCCAAAGGAAGGCAACTGAGGTTGCGGAATGCGTTCCTCGCCGATGGATTCCACAGTAAGCACATACGCAAAGGTTTCCCCAGCGATTACCTGATCGGGCCTGGCTGCGGCGGTCAGCGTGATTTGCTGGGCGAACGCGGAATTGGACACCAAGGCGAGAAGCGCCAAGGCAAACACAACCGCCGTCACCGCGGAAAATGCACGCCCGCGCGCGTGGGCGCATATCACTTTTTTGCGCCCTTCTGCGGGTGAAGCCGCCAGGCTTCTCTCCGCGAAATTGCTTGCGGCGCAGACCGCGCAATGCGCCTCAGCCCCACTCCCAGCCCCCGCACCATCTCCCTGAATGACATTAACCAGGATTCCTTGCATAAAAGTGAAATGCGCCCCATGCGCGTGCTCCGCGCCACGCGGATTTGCATAATATAACGGCCGATAGAGGAGAGAGACGAACATTACCAATCCTTCTCCATTCGCATCGGAACGCCTTGCCCGCGGAACAGGCGTTTCATCGCCTGAGGATCTTCTTCCGGCAGCGTGGAAAGAAGCAAGAGCGCGTTCTGGCGGTTCATTTCGTTGTCTGTCGCGGCTTGATCCTGATTCCCTGGCTGCGCCGCTTGCGCGTTTTTATCGGCGTCAGAATCCTTTTTCTCTTCCGGTTTCGCGGCTTGGGCATCTTGAGCGCCGGGAGTCGGAGTAGGCTGCGCCGCGGCCGATTCCTGTTGTTGTTCAGATTCCTTCTGTTCGGAGTCTTTTTTTTCTGAATCCTTCTGTTGTTGTTCCTTGTCCTTTTGCGCCTGCTGCTGCTGTTCTTTGTTATCCTGATTTTGCTGATTCTGAGCGGATTCCTGCTTGTCCTTTTCGGATTTATCCTTGTCGTTTTTATCCGATTTCGCCTGATCCTGATTCTGCGTATCGGTAGAATTTTGGTCTTTGTCAGACGGCTGATTTTTATCTTTGTCCTGCTGCTGATCCTGCTGCGGAGGCGGCTGGAGAAGCATTTGCAGCAAATTGCGCGCTTCTGTCAAATTCTGGCGCGCGCTCGATGATTTTGGATCGAGTTCACTGGCTTGGCGCAGAAGATCAACTGCCTGAATTGCTTCGCGCACTGCATCGTCCTTCTGCTTTTTTTCCGCCAACTGCTGCGCGGCCTGGGCATGAAGCGTTCCGGCGTTGTAAAGGGCGCGAGCGCGTAACGCAGGATTTCCATGTGCCATCATGGCTGCCGACTGGAGTGCCGCCGCCGCATCCGAGAGTTTATCCTGCTTCGCCAAGACCAACCCCTCGTTGATGCGCGGCTCGGCGCGATCCGGCGCAAGCGCCCCCGCGTCGAGGTATTTCCCGCGCGCCTCGTCGAATTTTTCCTTTTGGAAAGCGGTATTTCCTTCCTGGCAGACGCGCGCGGGCTTGTTGCCGAAATCATACCATTCCGCGCGCGCTCCTCCTCCGCCGCCGCCCGGCATCGCGCTCCAGACGGCCAGCAGAACGAACATGGAGGCAGCAGAGATAGGCTGGCCGCCTGCCTTGCGCCGCCGCCGCGTGCGTTCTCCGAGCAGCAATTCCGCCACCAGCAGCAGAATCGCCGCCGCCAGCGGCCATTGATAGCGGTCTTCCATCAGCGAAACCTGCATCGAATCCATCTTTTGCTTTTGGAGCGATTGAATCTGGCTGTAAATCGCTTCCAGGTCCATGTTGCCGCTGCGATCCGTCACGGCCGCCTTTCCGCCAGAAATCAGCGCGATTTTGCGAAGCGTTTCAATATCCAGGCGCGACGTGACCTTGCGTCCCTCGCGGTCTTCCTTGTATGCGCCATCGGCAAGGCGGATGGGCGCGCCGCCCGGCGTTCCGATGCCAATGGTCATAATCAAAATATCCTCTTTGGCGGCGCGTTCGGCGGCCTCAATCGGATTGCTTCCCTGGTCCTCGCCATCCGTGACGAGAATAATCGCCTTCGATCCCGTTCCCGAGCGCTCAAACGCCTGCCGCGCGGTGTCGATTGCGCCGCCGATGCGCGTGCCTTGCACAGAAACCGTGTCCGGCCCAACGGAATCGAGCAGATGCGAGGCGAGGGCGTAGTCGAGCGTCAATGGGCACTGCACAAAGCTCTCGCCCGCGAAAACCACCAGCCCCACTCGGTCGCCCCGCAAATTGCGAATCAGCGCCTTGATTTGTTCGCGTGCGCGTTCCAGGCGCGACGGGGCGATGTCGCGCGCCAGCATGCTGGTCGAAACGTCGAGGCAAACAATCAGATCACTTCCTTCGCGCACGAGGGGCCGTTCTTTCGCACCCCATTGCGGACGCGCCGCCGCCAGAATCAGGAATGCAAGCACGGCCAGGCGCAGCGCCATACGCCATTTGCGCCGTCCCCACGCCACTTCGCCCGCGACGGCCGGCCAGAACGCCGGATCGGCAAATCGAGCCAACCGCCGCCGCCGAAGGGCGTAGCTCCAGGCCATCCACGCGCCAGCGAGCGGGAGCGCGAGCAATCCAAGGAGCCATGCGGGGTGTGAAAACGCCACGGGGCAATCGCCGCCTTTCTCAGAGAGGTTTAGGGAAGTCCGCCCAGGCGTGTGGGCGCGATCAAGAGGTCGAGCAGGAGCAATGCGAGCGCGGGCCAGAGCAGCCACGGCGCCAGTTCATCAAACATGTCATATTCGATATACTCATGTTTTGTTTTTTCGATTTTGTCGATGTCTTCGTATATCTCCCTGAGTGCGTGCTTGTCTGTCGCGCGGTAATACTTGGCGCCGGTCATTTTCGCAATCTCTTGCAAGCTTTTCTCGTCAATATCCACCTGAACGGGCTGAAGCACCTCACGCCCCGTGCGGCGGTCCACGAACGGATAAAGCGCAACGCCTTCGCTGCCGACGCCGATCGTGTAGGTGCGCACGCCAAGCGCCTTGGCGGCCTCCGCGGCCTGAAGCGGCTGGATTGTCCCGGTATTATTCACGCCGTCAGTAAGCAGAATGGCAATGCGCCCGGGCGCGTCGCTCCCCTTGAGGCTCTTCAGCGCCGTGGCCAGACCCATGCCGAGCGCTGTGCCATCTTGCTCGATCACGCCCGCCTGAATGCGATCCACAAACTCATTGATGACATTCACGTCCAGCGTCGCGGGGCAGAGCGTGAAAGCGCTCCCGGCGAAGGCCACCACGCTGATGCGGTCGCCTTTGCGGTCCTGCACAAACGACTTGATGACTTCCTTGGCGGCGCCCAGACGGTCGGGTTCGAAATCACGCGCGCGCATCGAACCGGAAACGTCGAGGATGAGCACAATGTCGATGCCGCGGCTTGTGACGTGGCGTTCGACCTGGCCCGCCTGCGGACGCGCCATGGCGACAATCATCAGCGCCAGCGCCCCGATGCGCACCGCTCCGGGCAGATGCCGCATGCGTTCCGTGAATGTGCGCGGGATGGCCCGCAACGCCGCCGTGGCGCTAAATCGAATCGCCGGGCGCGTTTGCGGACGCGCGAAAATCCGCCAGGCCAGCCAGCCAGCCACGAGCAGCAGCAATAGATATTCCGGGTTCAGCCAGCGCATGGAACATTCTCCGTCCGTGTGGTGGCTTTCACAAATTGGCGGGCTTGGCGGATGCCTTCGAGACCTCGGTCTTCTGTGGGACTCCAGCGCGCGAATTTGACCATGTCGCAGTCTTCAAGCACGCGCGCGAGCAATTCCCGGCTGGCCGCATCGCCCGCCAGCGCGTCGCGTTCGAGCGCCTGGAGCAATTCCCACGACGTCCAGTCCATCGCCGGGCATCCGAAGCGGGCAGTGGCGTAGCGGCGCAGAATCTCGGCCAATCGCGTATAGAATTCTTTGATGCGTCCCTGGCGCAGCAGCTGCGAATCCTGCAGGGCGTCGAGTTCCTCAATCGCCACCTCGTGCGCGGGGCGCGGCGGCGGGGGAGGGAGCGAGGCCAGGCGGCGTTCAGAGGCGCGTTTCCAGGCCCGATGCGCCAGGAATCCCCCCGCAAGCGCGGCCAAAATGGCCACTCCAATCAGCACATTTCGCAGCGTCCAGTCGAACTCGATCGATTCCGGTGCAGTCAGCCCTTCCAATTTGCCCTTGGCCGCGCCCTCAGCGAGCGGCTCCACTTCGACGCTGGCCTCGTTTGTCGAGAGCGTTTCGGTTTTCTTCGCGCCCGTTTGGTAATTCACTGTGACGGGTGGAATTGTTAGCGTCCCTGCTCGGAGCGGCCGAAGCGTATAGGCAATAGACCAGCGTTTTATGTTCGCAGCTGACGCGCCCGCGCCCATGCCAGCGCCTTTTCCCGCATCGGCGCCGTCTCCGGAAGGAACATGCACCGCGCCGATTTCGTCTTTGTCCGACACATAGAAATCCGCCGCCATCTCGGGCAATTTCACCTGAAAATCGCTGTATTGGGCAGCGCCTGTCCATTCGATCTCGATCACATACCGTATTGGATCGCCAATAGCGGCCTTTTGCGGCGACGCGGTGGCCTGCGCCCGGATAAATCCTTCTCCGCCGCTGTTATCTCCGCTCGTTTGCGTTTCCGCCTGCGCCTGCAATTGCGCAATTGCCGGCCAATTGGCTCCCAGAGTCAGCAGGCAGAGTAAAAAAATGAAAACGGAGCGGGAATAACGGCTCATAGTTTCGTGCGATTCACATTCATGGCATCATTGCCGTCCGGCGCGTTTGCGGAAAAATTCCACAAGCGGCGGAACGAAATCGCGATCGGTCCAGAGATCAACGTGGTCAATATCGAGCGAGTTGAACAAACGCGCGCGCGCGTCAACGCGCCGGGCGGCTTCGGCGCGAAACTGCTCGCGCACGCGGCGCGCCGACGTGTCGATCCAGCGCCGTTCGCCCGTCTCCGCATCTTCGAATTCCACCAGCCCGACAGCTGGCAATTCCATCTCGCGCGGATCGGTGATCGTGAGCGCTACCAGGTCGTGGTGGTGATTGGCTATCGAGAGAGAACGGCGCAAATCCTCGGGCGAATCGAAATCCGAGATGAGAAAAACGACGGCACGCCGCCGAACAACCTGATTGAGGCGTTCAAGAGCCGCAGGGATGCCCGTTCGCCGTCCGTGCGCCTCGTGGAGGAGTTCGCGCACGACGCGCAAAACGTGGTTGCGGCCCTTCTTGGGCGGGATGAATTTCTCGACCTCTTCGGAGAAAAGCATCAGTCCCACGCGGTCATTGTTCTGGATGGCTGAAAATGCCAGAAGCGCGCAGACTTCCGTCGCGAGCGTGCGCTTGAGCCGCCGCACGCTTCCGAAATCCGTCGAGGCGGAAAGGTCCACACAAAAGAGCACGGTCAGTTCGCGTTCCTCGATGTAGCGTTTGATGTGCGGCGTCCCGGTCCGCGCCGTGACATTCCAATCAATCGAGCGCACGTCATCGCCCGGCTGATACTCGCGCACCTCGTCGAATTCCATGCCGCGCCCGCGGAAAACGCTGTGATACCGCCCGGCCATTACGTCATGCACCAGGCGCCGCGTGACGATCTCCAGGCGGCGGAGCGACTGGCGCTCGGTCACTGGCGGGGCGGGGGAAGCGGCGCGGGAGGCGTTGGAATCAAAAAGCGGCATGGTGAGTTCTTTTTTATGTCTTTGTGTCTTCGTGCCTTAGTGGTTTTCTTTTCTTCTTCACCCTTCGCCCAATTCACGCTGCGGCTTATGGAACTTCCACCTGGTCGAAGAGTTGGCGGATGATGTCTTCGCTCGTCAGGTTTTCCGCCTCGGCCTCGTAGGTGAGAATTACTCGGTGGCGCAACACATCCGGGCCAATGGCCTTCACATCGTCCGGCGTAACGTGGCCGCGGTGGCGCAGGAAAGCATGGGCCTTGGCGCAAACGGCCAGCGCAAGCGTCGCGCGCGGACTGGCGCCATATTGGATGGCGTTTTTCACTTCCGTGCGCCCCGAACCATTTTCTTCGTTCGAGAGGAATTTTACCTTATATTCCGCCGGGCGGCGCGTCGCCATCACGAGGTCCACAACGTATTTTTTGATCTTGTCGTCGAGATAAATCGAGTCAACCACACGCCGGGCCGCCAGGATTTCCTTCGGGCCGATCACAGGTTGAATTGCCTCGGGCGAACGCGCATCCGCGGCATCGGGCGGCGCGGCAAATGCCATGCGGTCCAGAATCGCCCTCTCCTCATCGGCGGTGGGATACGTAATGCGCAACTTCAGCAGAAAGCGGTCCACTTGCGCCTCGGGCAGCGGATACGTGCCTTCCTGTTCGATAGGGTTTTGGGTCGCCAGAACGAGAAATGGCTCATCGAGGTGATAGGTCGAGTCGCCAATCGTGACCTGGTGCTCCTGCATCGCTTCGAGCAGAGCGCTTTGCACCTTCGCCGGGGCGCGGTTGATCTCGTCCGCGAGTATGATATTGGCGAAGATCGGCCCCTTGCGCGGACGGAAAACCTGTTCTTTCTGGTCGTAGATCAGCGTGCCCATCAGGTCAGCGGGCAAGAGGTCGGGCGTGAACTGAATCCGCTGGAATTTGGCTCGAATCGCGCGCGCCAGCGAACGGACCGCCAGCGTTTTTGCCAGTCCTGGCACGCCCTCCAACAGAACGTGGCCATTCGTGAGCAGGCCGATCAGCAGGCGCTCGATCATAACGCGCTGGCCAACAATGACCTTGGAAATCTCCGAGACCAGGCGGTCGGCGAATTGCGATTCCTGGCGGACTCGTTCGTTGATGGCAAGAATATCGACGGACATTTGGATCATCCTCGCGGGAAGAAAGTGGGGGAGCGGACGAGAGGCGAGATTAGAGGAACGATTGCGGCTGAGAGAAAAAGGAGGCGGCGGAAGAAAAGCGCTTGGTTGCGAGCGCCGGCGTGGGCGGTTGGCTTGGGCGCATCGCAAGGGCCGCGCTGCTGGGGCTATTCCGCCGCCTCCAGTCCGGGAAACTTGCGCGGCGGTTTATTCCGAGGACGCCCCGCCGGACGTTTGCATCGTGGTGAAGAGCGCCGCCCATCCGCCAGGGCCTTGGCGCATGAACTTGATCAGGTGTTCCTCGCGATTGGAGGGCTTCTTTTCCAGCGCGGCGTTGAACTCCGCCGTGTTTTTCACGGGAATCCGGTTCACTTCCATGATCACGTCCCCCTCGCGCATTCCGGCCTTGTCGGCATTGCTGCCGCGCGCGACGCCTGTCAGCCGCAGACCCTGAATCCCTTCCTGCTCATCGCCGGTTTCCATGCCCGGAACTGAGGCGGATTTCGATTCTTTTTCCGAGCGCTTCTTCTGGTCGAACGAAAGCCCGAACTTCTTCGCTTCTCCGCTTGGCAGAGGCTTTCCGGTGCGCAACGCATCGAGCTCATCATCGCTTGGGCGTTCGCCCAGCACGGCGGTCAGCGTTATTTTCTTTGGCTCGACCTTTTTCAGGTTTTCGCTGCGAACAACCGTCAGCGCCACTTTCGAGCCAACTTCCTTTGTGGCAATAGAGCGCAGCATATCCGCCGCGTCCTTGATGGGCTGTCCATCCACTTCCACAATGACATCGTATGGTTTGGTGTTCGCCTTGTCCGCCCCGGTGTTTTCGTGGACTCGGCTGATGATGATGCCGTTGGGCTTGTCAATCTCGAAATACTTGGCCACAGGTTCTTCCAGGGCCGACATTTCGATGCCCAGATATCCGCGGCGGATTTTTCCAGATTTGACAATCTGTTCGGCAATTTTGCTGGCGTAATTCGACGGAATGGCAAATCCAACCCCCTGCCATCCGCCGGTGCGTGTGGCGATTGCGTTATTCACGCCCACCACATGGCCGTCGAGATTGACGAGCGGTCCGCCGCTGTTGCCCGGGTTGATCGAAGCCGTGGTTTGGATCAGGTCCTCGATGGCGGATTTATTAATTTCGCGATGTTTCGCGCTGATAATGCCCTGAGTGACAGACTGGCGCAGGTCGAGCGGATTGCCCAGCGCCAGCACCCATTCGCCTACTTCGAGGTTGTCGCTGTTGCCCCATTCCACCGGCTGGACCTTCATTTTTCCGATGTCCACCTGGAGAACGGCAAGGTCGCCCAGCGTATCGCGTTCAATGATCTTCACTCGATCCCCTGAAATCTCTTCGCTATTCAGGCTGTCGTCAAAAATGACGGAAATATCGCCACTTTTCGAGCCATCGACTACGTGCGCATTCGTGACGATATAGGCCGATGAGCCGTCAACTGCCGAAATAAACCCCGAACCGGCGGCGCGGAATTTAAGGCCGCCCGGGGTTTCCTCCGTCGATCCCTCTTCATCCTGTTCCTGATCCTGGCCAGGCATTTGATCGAAAAAGCGGCGGAAGAAATCCTCATATTCGCGCGGCATGGCCTGAGGCTGACCCGGCGCAGGCCCCTGTCGCGGGTTGAAACGCCAGCGCAAGGAGCGCGCCGGCGCGGAAATTTCACGCTGAATTTCGATGCTAACCACACTCGGCAGAACTTTTTTTGATATTTCGCTGAAGGTGCGCGGCGTCAGCGGAGCGTCATAACTTGCGGAAAGCGCCTGGGCGCGCGCGGCCCCAAGCGCAACCATCGCCGCAAGCAGAACGACCGCAAGAGAACAAGAGCGGGCTGCGGGATAAAACTTCATAACTTTCTCCCCTGTGAGACAGATAGGTGACAGCGGAATCGGGCTGGCAGGATTCTTCCCCCCCAAACCAAAATCCCGCTTCCGGAGTCATGCAATAACAACTTCCATACCATTTTGTGGAGGCGTGGATTGTGCATAGGGAAAATGCGTCATCGTGCCAGCATTGAGCTGGCCAGCTAATTTCCGGCGAAATTCGCAAGCCCCATTCAGGGTCATTGCCCGTGGAAATCCCATGTTCCGGCTTTGGATTGGCTTGGTTGCGCCCTTTTGCACCATCGGCGTTTTTCTTCCGTATGATGCCGGTTCCGCCGCCGCATAGCCAGCGCCCAAGCAAGCGCCAAACGGGTCCATCCACGCGCCATGCGAGACGCCAGATTTCCACGCGCCGCGCGTCTTTGCGTCAGATTGTCACACGGCGCGATCAAGCCGGGCAATCGGGGCAAATCAGCGCGCCGGCGCGGCGCGGGGGCGGGGAGGCCGCGTTTTCCAGCGCCGATGAAACCAAAAATACTGCGACGGCATGATTCGTATGACATCTTCCAGGACTTTCACATGGCGGCGCGTCATTTCCTCGACGGCTTCCTGAGCGGGAAGATCGCGGTTCGGATAAATAGGCGCACGGATCAACACTCGATGCCTGCCTGGCCCCAAGCGAAGCAAATAGCCGGGAATCAGCGGGATATTCATCCGGACGGCGAAGAGCGCCGGGCCGCGAAATGTCGAGGCGGGGCGTCCGAAAAAGGGAACAAATTGTCCGGCGCTCCGCGCATCCTGATCGCCGAGAAAACACACATGGCGCCCAGCCCGTGTGGCATGAAAAATCTGCCGGGCAATGCTTTGCTCGGTGGAGTAGAGGATTTCCAGCCCATAGCGGCGGCGCATGGCGTCAAGATCGGCATTCAGGCGGGCGTTGTGCATGGGCTTGGCAAGAGCGCTCAGAGGATAACGCGAGGCAAAGTAAGCGCCAAGCATTTCCCAATTCCCAAAGTGGCCAGTAATAACAAAAAAAGGCGCGCCGGATTTGGCCAGCGCTCCAGAATCAGGATGTTCTTCGATCGAATCGATTTGTTTTTCCAGCCATGGCAGCCCGTGGCGATACAAACCGAGCCATTCCGCCGCCATCATGCCAAAAGAACGATAGGTTGCGCGTTCGATCCGGCGGATTTCCGAAGGGCTGTGAGTGGAGCCAAAAGCAATGGCCAGATTCTCGCGCACCACGCCGCGGCGAATGGGAACCAGGCGCCTTATCATACTGCCTGCAAAAGCGCCGGCGTTTGCTGCCAGCCCGGCAGGCAATGCCCCAACCGCAGCCGCTCCTCCCCGAATGCACAGAGCCAAGGCGGCGTCAAGTGAACCAGATGATTTATGGCGGCGTTTTCTCACAGGCGGCGAAGGTTCGCCAAGTGCTTGGAGGCCCGCTCCATGTGCTTCGGGTCGCCGTTCTTCTTTGCCAACTCCAGCACCCGTTCCCATTGATCTATGGCTTTTTGATGCCACGTGGGCTTTTTCTCATACACAATGGCCAGATTGTTATGCGCGGGAAGATATTCCGGGTCGATTCCCAGTGCCTTGATATACGATTCCGCTGCATGGTCATAATCGCCTTGGCGCATAAAATCCACCGCGTCACGGCAAAATTGATCGATTTGGCGGTGCGTGGCGTCATCTTGCTGCTCATCGCGGTCGGGCGAAACCATGGAGGCGCGCTGTGGCTCTTGAACCACTTGTGGCACGGCCGGAGCAGCAGAAACCCCTCCGATGGCAAACGCGCCAGGAGGGGATTTGGCAGCCCCAGCGGCGGCCGCCGGGGCGGGAATGGAGGAAATGCGTGGAGCACCTGCCGTGGCGGCTTGTTCGTCGCCTTTTCCCACGCTCCGAATCAGATTGGAAAGGGTCGCCACACGATTGCGAACGTTTCCGGCTTCCTGGCCCGTCATAATGTCGAAAATCGCATCCAACTTCGAAACACTGAGAATATCGTGAACGCTGCGCGATGGCGCCACCAGTATCAGGCGGGATTTGTTCTTATTCGTTGTCATCTTCAGCCCGACAAGAATCCCAAGCCCGGCGCTGTCGATAAACTCAACCTTTGAAAGGTCCAAATGCATTTGCGAAATGCTCGCATCAATAAGCGGCAGTATATTTTGCTTGATGCGATCGCATTCATCCAGGACCACGCGACCGACCAATTCCACATACAGATCTGTGTTGGACTTGTAAATTTGGAGTTCCATGGCCTTCCCAGAGGAAAGAATTCGGTTTTATTGATCAGATTCCGAAGATTGAGTTCTGAATCGTTTTGAAAAAGACCCTCTCAGTATATCATGTATGCTCCTGGATTTCTTCAGCGAATGCGCCTTTGCCTAGGGAGCAGCGGCAGGGTTTGGTGGGGGCGGCGGCGGGGTCGGAGTCGGGGCGGCAACCGCCACAGCCGTTTCCGATTTGCGGCGCTCCAAGGCAGCCCGCACGCCTTCCTTGGCCATCAGGGCTTCCAAATTCTTTTTCCATTCATCCATTTTCTGATTCGCTTGATCCTTGGAATAGTAATCTTTGCCTGCAAAAACCACTACATTGATGTTGGCGATCGCGCGAACCCATCCGCTTTGTTCAGAGGATTCAGAAGCCTTGATTGCCAGCGAAAGAATATCATACGTGCCCTGGCAATGCGTAACGGCATAGAGGAATTTCATCACATTTAGATTGGGGCCGCGTATTTCAATCTTAATTGGGGCGGCTTGGCCCAAGGCATCTGCCACAGGCGTCGGCGTGGCCACGCCGTAG
>CAYUNT010000105.1:0-15518 GCA_964446285.1 uncultured Candidatus Sumerlaeota bacterium
CCCCTCCGCCAAAACGCCTCTATCGCAAGTGACTCCTGCTGAATGGATTCAGGAAAACGCTGGAAAGGCAAATTGGCATCCAGGCAGGTGGGTGGAGCCGCTTTTTCAGGAAATTACTCGGGCATGCTCAAAAAACGCGCACTTCCACCAGGTGGAAGCTCGTGTTGGCCGTGTTGTGGAGCATGGTGACGCGGACGTATCGGACCAGGTTGGGGGCGAATTCGAACAAATCCCCAGCGGCGGTGGCGGCGAGTTTGTTGGCGCTCCTATCGCCCACGCGCTGCCACTCGCGCCCGTCCGCCGAGGTCTCCACGAAGTATTGATAGGCGCGCTCGCCATCCCAATACGGATAAACACGAACGGCGCTGATGTTGCGCGCGCTGCCTAAATCCAACTGAATCCACTGCGGGGCGGGCGGGCCAACCCACCAGGAGGAGGCGTCTTTGTCGCGGCTGTCGCCATCGACGGCGAACTCGGGCGGATGGCCGGGTTCGCTAGGCGAGGAGGCGGTGACGCGGCATCCCACGGCGAGACCGGCATTCTGGAAGTCGTAAAGCTCGCGAAATTGACGGGCGCGTTCGGCAGGAGAAAGGATCGCGGGCGCTTCGATTGCGACGGTTTCTCCCCCCGCCGCCTTGTAATCGGCGTATCGGCGGGCGTATTCGTGGCGGTATTCGGCCACGGCGCGCTCGAAGGAAAGCGGCTCGACGCCCTCGCGGCGCGTCCACTTGAGTTCCACGCGCCGGACGTCTGGCGGATACATGAGCGCATCGCCAAGGCGCCCATAGGGAATCGTTTCGGATTTCGCGGATTCCAACTTCACAAAATACGGAATGTGAACTACGATGGCGCTGGGCGTTTCGCGGAAATGCGATTCGATTTCCAGCACAGCGCCCCCTTCCGAAAAGCGAAGCGAGGCATCGAGAGGTCCGCACTCGGTGGGCGCGTTTTCCAGGCGGATTTCGCGTCCGGGCGCGGCCCACTCGGGCGAAATCGCCGAAAACAAATGAATTTCGCGAGGTCCGAGGCCGCCCTCGCCGCCGCGCTCCATTACGAGCATGTTGCGAAGCAGCAGCGTGAGCATCGCCGAACCCCAGCCGTGCGGCGGGTAATTGTAAGTCACATCGCGATGCCCCCAAGGCACCGCCTGCCACTCGAACATCTCGTGCGTCGATCCCGTATGGAGCAAAATGGCGTAAAGGTCGCGCACGGCCTGTTCCTGTTCGCCGCGCACGACGTGGTTTTGCGTGGCCTTAACGGTGAGATATTGGTGAAGACCCCACAGATAGGTCATGACGCCTTCTTTGTATTTTTCGCGGTGGACTTTTTCGAGCGTTGCGCCGACGCGCGGATCGGCGGGGTCCAGAACCTCGCTCGGATACAGGCCGATCAAATTGCCCCAATCCTGCCCGCCTTCGGCGTCGATTCCGGGCGGAATCGCGCCAGCCGCGCCGCAGACTTCGCCGAGTTTTTTCATAAACGCGGCGTGGAAATCCTCGTATTCCGCGCGGAGGGCGCGGGCGTCGTCCAGGTGGCTTGTCAGTTCCGCCAGGCGGATCGCCGTGCGCAACCCGAGCAAGGCCCAGAAGTTGTGGCCGGTGTAATGACCCGTCAGGAGCTCGTTGTCGGCCACATGCGTGGCAGGCATAAGGTGCATCGGGTCGGCGGCGCGGGCGCGGCGCAGCCAATCGACGGCCGGCGGAATCATGGGATAGATGCGCTCAGCATACGCGCGGTCGCCCGCGATAAATGCATGCTGCCCGAGCGCATAAAGCGCCTGCCCAAACCCGTCCATCTGCCCTTCCTGCGACATAAAAAGCCCGTCCGATTTTTGAAACTTCGGATACACTTCGAGCAGACGGGCGGCGAGGTCATGACGCCCCAGAACCTCATGGGCGCGGATGATGTAGGCGGCGTCGCGCAGCCAGAATCCGCGGTATTGGAATTTGTTCACACCCTGCATCCAATTGCCGTCGCGCTGCCAGATGGCCTCCAAAATGTAGGCATAATTGGCGCGCATTGCCTGCTCGACCTTTGGCTCCGGAATGGAATAAATCGCGGCGGGGGCATAACTTTTCATCCAGAGTGCGATGGTGCGCAGGCGTTGCGTTTCGTAATTTGCGGAGCGAATTGCCTCGGCAAGCGCAGGTTCGGAAAGGGGAATGGGCGCGACGGGCATTTTGAAAATAAACTCGCGCTCCTCGCCGGGCGCAAGGCGCGGCTCGAACCACGCCAGGCCCACCTCGGCGCGTTCCGTGATCGAGAAATCGCGCCCTTGAAAAGGAGCCGAGTATGCCACGCCCGGAACTGCCTCTTGCCGTGCGCCCTGCGGATAGAACAGCGCAATTTTGCCCCCGCGAATAAGCGCATCCTCCGTCATTTCGTAGGTCCAATCGGGGGAAAACGGAAATTGCTTCAGGCCCGCGAAACGGTGGTCTTCGCAAAAATACCGCGTGGCGGAGGCAACATGGGCCGGAAGGGTTTCCGAGGCGCTAGTGTTTCGCGCCGTGAGTTTTACAAACAAAATGGATGTGGAGAGCGGATCGGCGTCAAGCGTGTTGACAAACGCTTCGATGCTGTAAGCGATGGCGGCGTCTTTCCAGCCAAAACGCACAATAGGCATCCAGCCGTCGAGGAATTCCTTCTGGCGCACCATGACGGGACGCGGCGGCTGGCCATAGAGAAAACACAGTTCCGCGCCACCCGCCCAGAATGCGCCGTCGAAAGTGACCTGGACGCCGCGTTTGGAGGCGGGAACGGCGAGGCAGGTCGAAGGCTTCGATAAATAACAAAATGGCCCCTCGGCGTCGATGGCGGGATCGACCATGCGGAGTTTCTTTTGCTCGGCCCAGTAGTCGTCCTCGGCGCGCGCTGCAATGGGCGTCGCTGCAATCAAAGCAAGGGCGATTGCGCAGGCGTGGAGCGCCGCGCCTGCCTTATGGATTGTGAAGAGGTTGTGGCATTTCATTCCGATTCGCATCCTTCCAAAAGAGGCGCGCCTGAAGAGTTTTAGGCTTGCAGGTAAAACGTTTATTCTGGACGGTCCAGCAAGCGGCGCAAGGGGCGATTCATCGCGAGGTCTGCTTGGCCCGCGCGGCCTGGCTTGTGCTCCGCTCGCAGCCGCTCAAGTGCATAATTTCGCCGGGCGCCATGTCAATAGCCCAGTGCGGAAGATGGATCAATACGCTTCGGCGCGCCGCCTTTTATCGCAAGGAGATATTCAGGAATGTATTGCTCGAATATGGGAACAAGATGGATTCGCGGGGCGGCAGCCCTGATTGCATGCCTGGCGATTATCGCATGCACGCCCACCAATCGAGGCGCGGACCCAAAGGCGGCCGACTATCTGATTCCACGGCCGCGCGAAGTGCGCATGAACCGCGAAACAGTGGATTTCACTGGCGCGGCGCGGATTTCCGGCGGCGAGCAGAATCCCCGCGCGCTCCGGGGGCTGGAGGAGGTCCTGAAGCGGCATGGAATATCCGCGGCGGATAATGGCGATGACGCTAACGTTATTTCAATAGCATTAGGACGGGATGCTTGTTCCGCGCTGGATTCCGCAATCGAGGCCGAAATGCGCGATTTGCCCCCCGAAGGCTATGTGCTCAAAATCACGCGCGTGAATGGGCGTCCGGTGGCGCTTCTGGCGGGCGCTTCGGAAGCCGGAACTTTTTACGCCGCGCAAACGCTCGATCAGTTGCTTGGGCGCGGATCCCGTCTGCACGCGCTTCAAATTCGCGACTGGCCGGCCTTCACGCGCGAACGCGGATACGGTGAGTTTTTCTATGGAAAACCCTGGACCGCCGAAGAGCGCACAGCCGCCATCGAATACATGGCGCGCATAAAAATGAACTTCTATATGTATTCGCCCAAGGATGATCCTTACAACCGCGACCGCTGGCGCGAGCCGTATCCGCAGCCCGAACTCGACCGCATGAAATCCATCGTCGATCTGGCGCGCGAGAATTTTATCACGTTCTCCTTCGCGATGAATCCGGGGCTGTCGATCCGCTATTCGTCTGACGAGGATTTCCGCATCCTGATGGGCAAATTCGACGCGGCCTATGACCTGGGTGCGCGCGACTTTTCGCTTCAACTCGACGACCTCGGCAACGCGGTCCGCCACGAAGAAGACGCCAAGGTCTTCAAGAGCACAGGCGAAGCCCACGCGACGCTTATGAACAAGGTCTATCACGCGCTGAAGAAAAAGGACCCGTCGATTGGGTATTCCGTATGCGGGCAGATGTATTACATCGCCAAACCCGACGACTACACGCTTGATTTGGGGCGCATCCTCGATCCGGCGATTCCCATAATGTGGACGGGCGGCGATGTGGTGGACAGCGAAATCACCGTGCCGGAAATTTACCTCTACGCCTCGGGGATCCGGCGTCCGCCCTTCATTTCCGATAATTACCCCGTGAACGATTTTTCGGTAAACCGGCTCTTCATGGGTCCGCTGACCGGGCGCGCAAACGACCTTGTGGAACACGTGTATCCGGGATTTATCGAAAATCCAATGAATCAGGAAGAAGCGTCGAAAATCGCCCTGGCCACCATCGCCGACTACGCGTGGAACCCGGCCGCCTACGATCCGGAACGCTCGTGGAACAACGCAATCCGGCTGGTCGCGGGGGATCAGGGCTTCGATGCAATGCGGCTTTTTTGCGAAAATAACCGCAACAGCGTAATGGAAAAACGCGAGTCGATCGAGCTGGCAGCGCTGCAGAATGCGTATTTCCACCGGTCGGCGCCAGGATCATACGGGGCGCTGTGGAATTACCTGGAGCGTCTGTCGCGGCTGCGCGAGGACCTCCACGCCACAGTGGACAATCCGCGCCTGCTTGAGGAAATCGATCCTTGGGTGCGGAAAATGGCCGCGCTGGGAGAGGCAGAACTCCTCGCCCTGGACATTGCCAATAGCGAACACCGTGTTTCCATCGAAGAGAACTGGAAAAAATGGAATCGTCTGAACAAGTCCGTGGCGGCGCTTGCCGCCATGCCGCAGGAGGTTATGGGCGATATTCCGCACCGCGTGATACGGCGCGTAACGGTGGGCGGAGAGGGCTTTGGAGTGCGCCGGGTATTTCCTTCAGCCACATGGAGAAAAGGCGGCGCAGGACCGCTTGATCCCATGGGCGGCGAGTCGATTGACCTGATGATAGATGGGAATCCTGAAACCGCCTTTGTCACTTCGCGCGGACTAAAAGCGGGTGATTGGATAGAAGTGTCGCTCCCGTCCTATCGGCCCGTTCGCGCCATTCGCGTGCAGATGGCATCGAATTCCGCCCCTGTGAATTTCATATATAACGGAATCCTGGAATATCAGACGGGTTTCGGCGGCTGGAAACCTCTGGCCCGCGTGAATAAGCCGGAAGTGAACTGGAGCGCGGAAAAGCCCATCAAAATGATGACGGCACGCATTCGCGTTCTTGCGGATCAGGAACAGCGCCTTGTGGTTCGCGAATTCTATTTGGATATTGCAGATCGCCCATCGGTCCGGGGCACAATGCCGGGTCTGGACGCCCCGGGCGCTAGGGAGGCGGTGAACGACGGAAGCGTGACAACGGTGTATCGCACAAACGGTCCGGCGGCAAAGGGCCAGACGCTGGAATTGTGGCTGGATGGCGGCAGCGGCAATGGCGGCAATGGCAGCGGCGGCGCGAATCGGGGAAAGGCGCGCAAACTTGAACGTGTCACTTTGCTTATGGGAGAAAGGGAATATATCCGGCACGGAATACTTGAAGCCACAAGCGATGGGGAAAACTGGTTCGAAGCCGCGCCCGTGAACCGATGCGCGCATCGGATTGATTTCCGGAGTGCCGGAGCGATTCGCGCGGTTCGCATCCGCTTGCTGCAGCCACAAGCCGGGCCGATTGCCATCCACGAATTTTCGGTTCGCGATAGCAGTTGGCGCGTCCTATAGAGCGCGCGAATGCCGGAGGAGCCGCCGCGACAAAACCGCGCCAGCCCCTGGACATTCCGGCGTGATGTGAAAATTTCAGGGCTTGGGAGAAGTGAAAAGCGAGAGCCAAAGCGCGCGCTGCCCGCGAACCTCGCGCCGGGCAAGAAGAGCCGGCCAGAAGTCCTCCAGAACATATAGCGTGTTCATCCATGCGCCTGCCACTCCAAGGACGAGCGCGGCGAAGCCAAAGGCAATGGCCGGAAACAGATAAATGACGTCGTTAATCAAGCCGGTGATGAGAAAACACAGGCTGGCAAATTCCAGACACAACGCCGCGGCCAGGGGAGCGATATGAATCGCGGAAAAGCCAATGGCCACCACATCAAACAGGCGCGGGCCAATGTTCAGCGTCTGTCCGATCGCCAGTGTGGCAATGGCCACAGTGGTAATCATCCCGGCCAGAGCCAGCAAAAAAACGGCGATCCCCAAAAGGCCGTAATGCCAGGGTTTGAAAACCACATAGGAGTCTTTTAGCCACCACACAGCGGTTCCGCGGATTTCCTGGGGTATGAGCAATTCCAGGCGCGCAAAGGCCACGCCTGCCACAACAAACGCGACAGCGAGCACCACATGACGCGCCCGCTCGATCAGTGGCGACCAGAGCCATCCCCATAGATAATGCTCTTCGCGAAGCGGCGTCAGGGCGAGTTGCTCCCAGATCATCGCCTTGTCCGAGGTTTTGATAAACCGGCCCGCGCGCGCTGCAAGCACCGGCGCGCACAACAGCAACGAAACAATATAAACAGCGCCCGCTGCCGTGAAGATGTTCATGGGCAGCGCAAGAGGAATCGCTTTTTTCTCATAGCGCATGACAAGAGCGGATATGCCGAGGGCGATCACGCCAAAAAACAGCCCCAGCAGAATATCGCCACGAAGCCCCTGAAAAGCCCGGCGGCGGCGCGAATACGCCACGCATTGCGCTTTCAAATACACAGGCGAATCCGCCAGCGTGGCGCTGTGCTCCTTGCGAAGCCAGATCAGAAACGCCAGCGGCTCGCGCAAAAAAGCGGGCGCGGGCCGCGCGGGCGACCAGGCATCGACGGGAGAAGGCGCCCCAATGCTCTCGACACTTTCCAAAACAGATTCACTCACGTTGTGCTCACGTCCGATACTCGGCGTTGATTTTCACATAATCGTAGGTCAGGTCGCAGGTCCAGACGACCGATTGCGCCTGCCCGGCCCGCAGGTCCACGTCGATTTGGATTTCGGCGTTTTCCGCCATGTAGGCATGAACAACCTTTTCCTCGAACGCCTCGGGCCTTCCTTTACGAAAGACGCACGTGGGGCCGATTGAGATGACAACGCGCTCGGGATCGTAAGGCGTGTCGCAATTTCCGACGGCGCACGCTAGGCGGCCCCAGTTGGGATCGCGCCCGAAGAGCGCGCACTTTACAAGATTCGATCCGGCAATGGCTTTGGCGCAGGCGCGGGCGCCTGCTTCCGTGGCCGCGCCGCGAACGCGAACCGTGACGAGGCGCGTGGCCCCCTCGCCGTCGCGGGCGATTTCGCGGGCCAGATCGGCGCAGACTTCCGTAAGCGCGGACTCGAATTTCTCGAAGTCGGGCGTGCCGGGCTTGAGCGCGCGCCGGTTTGCCGCGCCATTGGCCAGGATGAGCGCCATGTCGCTCGTCGAGGTGTCTCCATCAACCGTCACGCAATGGAACGAGCGATCCACCACGCGGCGGACGGCGCGCTCCAGGGCGGCGCGCGGCACTTTCGCGTCCGTGGCCACAAACGCCAGCATCGTCCCGAGGCTCGGATGAATCATGCCGGATCCCTTGCAGATGCCAAGCACGCGGACGCGCTCGCCGCCTTCGAGCGCCACTTCGCGCCATGCGATCTTGGGGCGTGTGTCCGTCGTCATAATGCCTTGTTCGGCGGCGTGCCAGCCCGCGGCAGTGGCGGAGGCGGCCTGGGCAAGCGACGGAAGCGCGGCGGCGATTTTCTCCATATTCGGTATGCGCCCGATCACGCCCGTTGATGCCACAATGATTTCCTGCGGTGTGCATCCGGCCTGGCGCGCAAGCAATGCGCACATCGCGCGCGCCGCACGCACGCCCTCGCGCCCTGTGCAGGCATTGGCCTGGCCGCTGTTGATGATCACGCCGCGAATGGACTGGGCGTTGCGGGCCAGATGCTCGCGCGAGACCGCGAGCGGCGCGCCGGGGAAACGATTGCGCGTGAACATCGCTGCCGCCGCGCAGGGCAATTCGCTCACGATCACAGCCAGATCGGGCCGTCCCGAAGGTTTCAACCCCGCGATCGCCCCACCCGCGCGAAATCCAAGAGGAACGGGGAAGTCAAGTTCCGCGCCCGCCTGCGCGCTCACTGCTGCGTCCGCCTGAGTTGGGACGGCGCTGGATTTCACCGAAGCGGTCTTTTTCAGCGAGCCGGTCTTTTTGGTCGATTTTGTCTGCGTTTTCTTCATTTTCCGCCTGTTTGAAACTCCTCGCGAAAAAACATTCCACCGGCGCACACCGGCGCTTTGTAGCGTGGGAAAAAAATCCGCGCTGTCGAGAGAATTTCCAGGATCGGGGGAATGGGACCCATGAGACGAATGGGACGTATGGGACCTATGAGACAATTCCCGGCCGGGACGTGGATCGTGTTTCCGCAATTTGCGGATTATGGCAAATCCGTTATATGACAGAGCGTGTTTTCGCAGGAAGGAGTCCCATTCGTCCCATAGGTCCTATGTGGCCCATTTCCGCAATACAGCCTCAGGCATTCGGATTGGCATCAATCATCGTCATCCGCGTCCTGAAGCGGGCGGATGAAACCGGCGCGGACGGGCGCGGGCATCTCGCTATCGGCGCCGCGAACCGCTTTCCAGATGATCTGGTTGAATGCCACATCGGGATTGGCGTCTTCCTTTCCGAAATCGAGCCGCGATGACTCCTCCTGCATAGGCGCGCCTTCGCCATTGCGCTCGTCGAGCGGCCATCGCGCCGGGCGGCTTTCGTAAGGGCGCGCGTCGGGCTGAGCGGCAAAACACGCATACATGGGACGCGCGGCGGCGTCGAATTGGCTCATCGGGCGCAGGCCAAGGATCAGCTCCATCGTCCGCAACATGCTGGCGGTGGAATACATGGTGTGATCAACGAATCCGCGCCGGACATGCGGTCCCGCCACGAGCGCGACGGTCCGGTGCGCATCCACATGATCCGGCCCGTTTTGTGCGTCGTCCTCGACAATGAACACTGCCATCTCGGGCCAGAATCGCGAGCGCGAAAGCCGTTCGAGAAAACGTCCGAGCGCCAAATCGTTTTGCGCGACGTAAGAGCGCGGCGTGAGCTTGCCTTTTGCGGTTCCCGCCGTGTGGTCGTTCGGCAGGCGGACAATCATAAGGCGCGGCAGATCGCCCGATTGTTCGAACATGTCAAACTCCGCCTCAAATATCTTCAGGCGGTCCAGGTCGCTGATATTCATGTCAAAACCGGCATAGCACGGGTTGAAATGACCTCTGAGCGCGGCGGAATTCGTTTTGCCGCGGCAGTCCGGACCCGCGCCATTCACCCACTCGCCGTAGCTGCGGTATGTGATTCCCGCCTCCTTGGCGCGATCCCAAATATAGCCGTCGTCCGCGTTCGAGATATCGTTCGCGGCCTCGCGCGCCAGCGGAGACGCCGCATGGCCGCCGTAGCTGCTGGGCCAGCCTTTTTCGATGTAGTCCGTGGCATAGGCGCCCATCGTCCAGCAGTGGCCGTCCATGCTGACTTCCGACTCCACGTAAAAGTTATCGAGCAGGGTGAATTCGCGCGCGATGGCGTGGTGATTGGGCGTCACCTCCTCGCCAAACAGACAGAGCGAAGAATCGCCGTTGCCCTCGGGCATGTCTCCCAAGACCTGGTCGTAAGAGCGATTTTCTTTTATAACATATACAACATATTTGATGGGACTGGGATCGCCGACGCGGTCGGGAATGGGATTTCCCTCCTCGCGCGGGGCGGGCACTGGCTGGAGGTCAGGCCGCAAAGGCGAACAGGCATAAGCGTCGCGCGTAAGGACGGCGAGTTCCGCGGCGTCCGGCTCGGCGATAAACGAGAGGGTTCCGAGCAGAATTCCGCCGATGTATTCATAGGAGCCTATTCCCAATTTCTTTTTCCCGCGCCGGTAGGGGTTGGGACCCAGGGGATTGGCCATGCTGCTGTTGCCCTTGCCATTGGCGGCGAGGATCGTTCCGCCGCGCCCAAAAGCAACCGCCGTGGGATACCAGCCCGTGGGAATAAACCCGAGCGGGCGCGTCTGGCCCGGCTTCTCGATGTCGAACACGGCGAGCATATTGTTATCCGCGTTGGCGGCCAGCAGGCGGTGTTCGCGGCTGTCGATGGCAACGGCGTTGGGCGTCGAACCGGCGGGCATGTTGGGATAAAGCGAAGTGGTCAGGCGCTCGGCCACGCGCCCGGAGGCGGTGTCGATCACATCCACGAGATTCGTATTTGCGCAGGCCACAAAAAGCCGCGAGCCGTCGCGCGAAAGAACCAGATGGCACGGATGCGAATCCGCCGGAATCATGCGCACCGCGCCGTCGGCGAGTTTCACTTCCGCCACGGCCTTCGCGCCCCAAAGCGAAACATAAGCCACGCCGCCCGAGGGATGCAGCACGACGCTGTAGGGACAGGCGCTCTTTTCCTGAAAATGCACGACGGTTTTCACGCTGTTTTTCGGATTATCAAGATCGATCCGCAGCAGGCGATTGGCATTTTGCGCAGCCACATACAAAAACCGGCCCGAGGGATCCATTGCCAGGCCGCCGGGAAACCAGGCGTTTTTCTTTTCATCCTTCTTTTCCTTGGCCTTCTTGTCCTTGGGGTCATTTGCGCGCAGAGCAAGGGCCTGGCGTTGCGAGAGCGTCCCGTCGGGCGACACCTCAAACCGGAGAATGTCATCATCTGAGCCGGCGCTGACGTAAAGGTGGCGTCCATCCGGCGAAAACACGCATCCGTGCCAGAGCGACTTGGATTTTTTGCTATCCACTTCGCGCCGCTCATCGAGGTTGATGATGCGGACTTCGTGCGCGCCGTATCCGGCATGGACAATCGCCGCGAACCGGCCATTGGGCGAAAGGGCCATTCCAATGGGGAAATCACCAAGCGGAATGCTCTCACCCGCCGGTCGCAAGGTCCATTGATTGGGCAGAAAAACACCGGGCCGGATTGCATCCTCGGAGGAGGCGGCTGGAACCGCGCTGGGATCGGGAGCGGGAGCGGCCGGGGCGTCTGGGGCGGAAACAAGGCTTGTGTATTCGGCGACTTCTTCCGCCTCCGGGGGCGTGAGGTTGCTGCAGGCGGACGCTAAAACGCCAAGAAGCGCCGCGAGAAACCACCATGCGGAATTTGCCGTGCGTATCAACGGTCTTGCAGGAATCGGGGCCGGACATGGCTGCACGAAAAGATCAGACATGATGGAATCTCCGGGGAAAAGAAATATCAAACGGCGCGCATCCACCCGCCAGATACCAAAGAATACAACGCTAGGGTTTTTCCGGCATGAAAATAGAATCGTCCTGGCCGCCAATGCGCACAAGGACTCCGCGGCGACAGGGACTTATTTCGAAGCGGGCGCGGAGGGGCCGGAAGAAGGCAGCGGCGGATAGATGCGAGGGGCGTCGGGGCCGTCGATCGCGCGCAGATTCGCCAAAGGATCGTCCTGCAATCTCAAGAAACGGAATCCAACGAACTTATCCTTTTTGCCTTCGGCTTCGCGGCGTTTGTTTCGCTCGATTGCGCGCGAAATATAGTCGGCAAAAGGCTCTTCGCGAACGGCGGGCGGCGACGAATGCAGGAAATGCGCCGTCCCATCCGCGCCAATCGCCACCAGCCCCGTATGGGCGCAGTCAAAATTGCCATCCCAATCGTAGATAATGTTCACAAAATCGCCGTCGCGCAGTTTGCCCTGCACCTCGGGCAATATCTCGAAAGGAATATACGAGGTGCGGATTTCCTCGACGGGCGCGTTGGATTGGATGTTGTTTTTCTTATATAGGCTTGAATGGGCGCGGTCGAGTTTCTGGTAGAATGGCTTTACGCGGTCGCCGCCCACTTCCGCCGTGATGTCGCGCACCAGCCAGGCGTTGTTCGGATCCCAATCCGCCGTGGTCCAGTGGTTGCGCGTAACGAATCCGATACGGCCATCCTTGTATCGGATGCGTTGCAGCATGGCGAAAAACGAAGGCCAGTCGCGCGAAAGCGACATGGCGTAGGTGTGTTCGGAAAACACAAGGCAGTCGCTCTTTGGCAGGCAATAGAGCGGCTGGGGGTCGATCAG
This sequence comes from uncultured Candidatus Sumerlaeota bacterium, assembly GCA_964446285.1. GTDB lineage: Bacteria > Sumerlaeota > Sumerlaeia > SLMS01 > CAYUNT01 > CAYUNT01. Next base: position 12,233 of record CAYUNT010000105.1, read on the forward strand.
TTCGAAGGGGAACTCGCCCAGCAGGTAGATTTCATAGGGCTGGCCGATGTTTTTGCGCCCGATCCGCACAACGCGCTTGGACAATTCAGGCTCCACTTCGTGAACATAGGGCAGCCAATCGTGGAGGTCTTTTTCGGAGAACGTATAGATGGGCCGCGCCTCCAGTTCGGCAATCCGCGCGGGATCGAGGCCCAGGCGCTGGCAAAGGGCTGTTTCCTGCGCCCCCAACGGCGGTGGCGCGGGGGTTGGAGTTGGCGTGGCCAGTTTGACCATAGGTTCCGCGCTCGTGGTGGTCGGCGCAGTTGCCGCCGCTTCGGATTGCGCGCCACCTCCGGGCATCAGCCCGGCGCATCCGCCCGCAAGCAACATCGCCGCCGCCGCTAGCATCCACACAGCCGCATAGAAACCAACCTGACGCAAAAAAACGTTGCGCATGGGAATCAAGCCTCCTGGCCACAATTTGTATATTTGAAATGGTGATTGTTCAGTCTGACGCGAGGCGTCCGCAACAAACGCCTCTCAGGACGCGCCCGGCGTGGTTTCACGCTTTAGGTTTCTCCGGAGCGCCGGAACTGGCGGAATTGGCGCCGTCCGCGGAATTCTTTTTCTGAAGCCCTCGTTCTTTTTCTTCTTCCTGGCGCAGATACTTCAGCACGTTCTCGAAGCGCACTTCATTTTCCGAATCGAGTTCGAGGAGTTTTTCGTGCGCCTCAATCATGTGGAGAATCCGGTCGAGGCGGCTGGCGTTGTCGGAGGGAGCAGGCTTGAAATCCTGCGGTTTTGCGCATTCGCCGCCCTCCGCAGGATTGCGGCGTATCTCCATCACGTTGGCCAGGCCCAAGGTTCGCAACAAACGCCGATTCTGATCATTGCAGTTGCAGATAATCAGTTTGGCTTTGCCCCCGCTGATCTGCTGGAGGGTGATCCTGGCCAGTGTGCCCATGAAGGTGGAATCCATCGAAGAGCAAGCGCCAAGGTCCACAATAAACTTGCTCACCTTGCCCGATTGCTGAAGCGCGTCCGCGAGCTTCGCGAAAGGAAGGCTGTTGTTGAAAGTGCCGCGCCCACAAATGCGAATCAACGCCACCTCTCCGTCCTCAAGCAGAGCGCATTGGATCGAGGCGTCGCACATTGGATCGGCTTGGGTTGGCGGATCTTGGGGGCGCATGGCGCGATTCAGCGGTTCGGGATGGCCGCCGCCAGGCACGAGACAAACACCTGCCGGCGGCGCGGTCCGTCAAATTCGCAGAGGAAAATCCCCTGCCAGGTTCCAAGGGCCAGGCGTCCGCCCTCGATGGGCACAAGAACGGACGATCCCATCATGGAGGCGCGAAAATGCGCGTCGCTGTTACCTTCGGAATGCTCGAACTCCGGATGCGATGGAAAAGCGCGCGTGGCGGCCAGAATCAAATCGTGAACCACATCCGGATCGGCGTTTTCGTTAATCGTGATTCCCGCGGTTGTATGCGGGACAAACACGAGCGCGGCCCCGCTTTCCACTCCTGCGGAGCGAACACGCTCTTGCACCTGCCGAGTAACTGGCGCAAACTCCACTCGTTTGTGCGTTTCAACTACGATGCATTCCATGTTGGCCTGCATTGCTGGGGACGAAGCGCCCGTTTCCGGCGGCAAATTCGGATTGGGGCATACTTCTCATCTCTTACATAGGCAGGGCCACGGGGGCGAAGTCAAGCCGGAGAAGTATCGCAAAAGAGCAAAAAACCGGTTTCATCTCGCGGCAGGGCTTCGTTCAACCGCCCATAGGAAACGCGGCGGCGAAACCGCGCAATGGTGCGGAGGCCGCCGGGCAAGAACACGGGCAAAATCCGCCAAACCCTGAGATTGTTCCGCATAGGTCTCAGCGTGAGACACTGAGTGAAGTTTTTTGCGCATGTCAGAAGCGTGCCTGGGCTGCTCTGCTGCTGTGAAACATTCTCGCCATTCCATCTAGCAGCCGTTGTCCCTTCCCTGAAGCGGCGTCTATGCCACCAACGCGCCCTTGCCGGTAAATCAGCAGCCAGTGAAGCGGGAAAAACAGGCGCAACCGTGACTGAACCCGGGGTGGTTTCGAAGACTCATCCTGACCGGGCATCATCAAAAGGCGTTGGGGATTGAGCACCAGGCGACAGGACGCAAGCGCTTTCTCATTTGGCCACATCGCCCCTGGGACATAAAACGATTAAGCAAAATCCCTAGAATTCATCGGGAATCCAAAGGATTTGTTGCACACATACGGGGCACACTTCTTGCTCAACGTGTAGGTTGTGTAACAAGAGCATCGCTGCTGTATCGGGCGATGCGCCTAAACCAAGGGATTGCAGGCCCCCAAGCAAGGCAGCTCAACTCAAACGAAATCAATGAGCAAAAGGCCAGGGCAATGGAGTTTGCGCCGTGCCGTAAAATCACAAAATCTCATAGGGACCATATTCAAGATGTGTCCAAACATGAGACTCTACGGAGTTTTATTTGGCCAAACCGCTTTTTAACGTTTTTTGCACGCACCTTGACATCCCCCCGGCCAGGGCACACGGCAAAATCTACATGGATTGGATCGAATCCTCTTTTGAACCGTGTGAATTGGGCAACTGCCTCCCTCGGAGCGCGGCGTAATAATTGCGCTCGGGCGATCCGGCCAGTGGATGCCCGAAAATCGCCAAAAGGTTTTACCCTGCTCGAAGTTCTGATCACGTCCGCCATTGCGCTGACGGTGATGCTGGCAGTCGCGGCGGGGTTGGTCTATAATCAAAAGGCTCAAGAACTATCGCGCCAGCGTTTAACCGCCCAACGCGCCGCGGCGGAGTTGCTTGAAGAAGGGCGGCGCCACACCTTCGGAAATTTGACGCCTATTATTGACCGTTCTGTGCTGATAGATGACCGCAGAACGGCGCCGGCCAATCCAGTCAATTCGAGCGACCCCGCCCTGGCGGACGACATTTACGGCCTGGCCTCTTTGCGGCTTTACCGGCAGTCTGATGGCACGGAGTTGCTCACTTCGGCCTATGCGGAAAACTTCATTATGGCCCAAGCGCAGGTTCGCTGGACCTTTGCGGGGCGCGAGCGCACTGTCACGCTCGCCACCCATTTCGCTCCGTGAGTTTAGCGAAGAAATAAGGGGCATTCCAATGATGCCGCAACGTTGTTTCCGCTTTGGTTCCCCCTTCCCGCGCCGGCGGGCAAGGCGCGGCTTGACGTTTATCGAGATGATGGTGGCCGTTGGGATTTTTTCGACAATCAGCGTGGCGGTGGCGTGGATCACGCTGGTTTCCGCGCGGCTGTCTCGCGATTC
>CAYUNT010000106.1:0-15503 GCA_964446285.1 uncultured Candidatus Sumerlaeota bacterium
GGGGGCGACAGCATTAGGCGGGTGGCGGTTCCCCGTTTGCTTCCTTGCCCTGGGCGCGAGGGGTTCTGTGGCACCCTCCTCCACTCCCAAACCAATAACTCTTTCGCACTCCGCCCCTGCCCGTCAACTCATGATGCGCCAACATCAGGTAATGAACAGGTCTGGACAAACAAGGTGGCGATGGGTAAATTATTGCTGTCAGGGGCGAGAAGGAGCACGATGGCATTTTTGCCGCTTTTTCCCGCCCTCGTAAAGCACCGTCGCAAGGCCTGAGCATCCATCAGGCCACCCCATGGGAGCGTCCGACCATGTTCCACGCAAAGGCTTACTCCGCCGCCAGCGCGGCTTCTCCTCTATCTTCGGCCAAAATCAACCGCCGCGCGCCGACCGAACGCGACGTCCAGATCGAGATTCTTTTTTGCGGCGTCTGCCATTCCGACCTTCATACGGTGCGCAATGAATGGAGCGACTTCGCGCCGACAGTCTATCCCTGCGTACCGGGCCACGAAATCGTCGGGCGCGTCGTCAAGGTCGGCGCGGCGGTCACCAAATACAAACCGGGCGATCTGGCCGCCGTCGGCTGTCTTGTCGATTCTGACCGCGATTGCCCCAATTGCCAGGCGGGTTTCGAGCAATTCTGTCCGCACATGATTATGACTTACAACTCGCCCGACAAACACTTGGGTGGCGTCACCTACGGCGGTTACTCAGACAGCATCGTCGTCGATGAGCATTTCGTCTTGCGCGTGCCCGCGAATCTCGATCTCGCCGGAGCCGCGCCGCTGCTTTGCGCCGGAATCACGACCTATTCACCCATGCGCCACTGGGGCGTCGGCAAAGGCAAGAAGGCCGGCGTCGTCGGCATTGGCGGACTCGGACACATGGGCGTTAAATTCGCGCACGCGCTCGGAGCGCACGTGGTTGTTTTCACCACGTCGCCGGGCAAAATCGAGGATGCCTTGCGCCTCGGGGCCGATGAGGTTGTCCTCTCGCGCGACGCCAATCAGATGGCCAAACACGCCGGGAGTTTCGATTTCATTCTCGACGCCGTCGCCGCCGATCACGACATCAACGCCTACATCCAACTGCTCGGGCGCGATGGCAATCTGACCCTCGTCGGCGCGCCCGCGAAACCGCTCGGCGTGGCGGCCTTTCCGCTCATCATGGGACGCCGCAGCCTTTCGGGTTCGCTCATCGGCGGCATTGCCGAAACGCAGGAAATGCTCGATTTCTGCGGCGCGCGCAACATCACAGCCGACGTCGAAGTGATCCCCATCCAGAAAATCAACGAAGCCTACGACAGAATGCTGCGCTCCGATGTGAAGTATCGCTTCTCGATCGACATGGCTTCGCTCAAATCCGAATAATCGCGCAAAACGCACACAGGAGAATCGCAACAATGCAAAAACGCACACTGGGAAAAAGCGGTTTGGAGGTTTCGGCTCTCGGCCTCGGCTGCATGGGTATGAGCTATTCCTACGGCCCGCCAAAAGATAAACGCGAAATGATCGCCCTGATGCGGGCGGCCGTCGAACGCGGCGTCACGTTCTTCGACACGGCCGAAGTCTATGGCCCTTTCACCAACGAAGAACTCGTCGGCGAAGCCCTCGCGCCTGTGCGCGACCGGGTCGTCATCGCCACCAAGTTCGGGTTCGACGTCGCGCCCGATGGCAAACCGCGCGCAATGAGCAGCGGCATGGGCCTCAACAGTCGTCCTGAACAAATCAAGGCGGTCGCCGACGCCTCGCTCAAACGGCTCCGCACCGACGTGATCGATTTGTTCTACCAGCACCGCGTGGACCCGGATGTGCCGATCGAAGACGTGGCGGGCGCGGTGAAAGAACTGATTCAGGCGGGCAAGGTCCGATACTTTGGATTGTCCGAAGCGGCGGTGCAGACAATCCGCCGCGCGCACGCTGTCCAGCCGGTCGCCGCGCTCCAGAATGAATACTCGCTTTGGTGGCGGCGTCCCGAAGCCGAAGTGATTCCGGCGCTTGAGGAGTTAGGCATTGGTCTGGTTCCCTTCAGCCCGCTCGGGCGCGGATTTCTGACGGGCACAATCGACCCCACGACGACGTTTGAGCAGGGGGATTTCCGCAACGCCATCCCGCGTTTCACGCCCGAAGCGCGCAGAGCCAATCAGGCGCTGCTCGATCGGATTGGCCAGATTGCCAAGCGCAAACAGGCGACGCTGGCGCAGATCGCGCTTGCCTGGCTTCTGGCGCAAAAACCGTGGGTGGTTCCGATTCCCGGGACGACGAAGTTGAATCGCCTGGAGGAAAACATCGCGGCGGCGGCGCTCGAACTCACGCCCGCCGATTTGCGGGACATCGACGAGGCGGCTTCGAAAGTTGCCGTGCAGGGCGAGCGCTACCCCGAAAAACTGGAACGCCTGACCGGACGTTAGCCGAAGCGCGCCACGCGGGCCGCCAGAAGAATAATCATAAAAACGGCAGATGAGACTTTGCAGCAGCGTAGCCGCAATCAATCTTTTTCCAAGCATATCCGTCCGGGCGCATCTTGACACTTTTACTGATCCGAACCGCTTGTGCCCCCTCACTGCATTCGGGGTTCTGTAAAAGCCGTCCGGATTGCATCCGTATATGCAGAACCCAGAACGAAGTGACGGGGTTTCTTGCATATCGGTATTAGTATCAAGATGCGCCCTATCCGCCCGGGAGAACGAATGGCTGTTGTTTTAGCTCAGAAGGCAAAGACAACCGCCTCGGTCGCTCGAACCACTATGCTTATGGAGATGGCCGGGTGGAAATCTTCGCAAACAGCGACGATATGGAAGGACAGTAGCACAAAAGGCAGCCGAGTAGCGAAGGACCTTGTGGCTTCATCCCCCTGTCAATCCGGACTTGCAGATTTCCCGTATCCGGCTTTCTTGAGGTCTTCACCTGGTGCATTCGCGTTCTGGCGGCAGCGTGACTCATCACTACGGGCCAGGCCGCATTTCACAAATAGGAAACGAACCCTTCGGAGTGCCGCTTTCAGACCATGACCGGACAATGACCAGACGCCTGCCGCAGAAGGCAAATCACTTGACACTTAACCGTGTAACGTTCCATGCAAACTCTCGGATAGCGTTTGACGGCGCCCCCTGGGGCGCTTGCCAATCGCAATTTCTATCAGTTGTTGTTCGGAGATTGTCTTCATTTCGCGATTTTATTTCGCATGAACCCATAAAAAGATGTCTTCCGGCAAATCCTGATCCTGGAAATACAAGGTATAGTATCATGGCTGAATTGCGCAAAGACCCAGTAATGGATCGCTGGGTTATTGTCTCGATTGAGCGCAGCAGGCGCCCGCAGGCATTCGCTTTTCCCCAGGAGGAACCTCAGGGGATTTTTTGCCCCTTTTGCCCAGGCAACGAACACCTGACTCCGCCGGAAGTCCTTGCCTACCGTCCGGCCACTTCGACGCCCAACTCGCCCGGATGGTGGCTGCGTGTGGTGCCCAATAAATTCCCCGCGCTCGAACGCGAGGGCAAATGCAAGCGCAGCGGCGAGGGGATGTATGACAAACTGAGCGGCGTCGGCGCGCACGAAGTCATCATCGAAGGTCCCGAGCACGATCTGTCCCTTGCCGATCTCCCCAAAGCACAGATCGAGGAGATTCTCTGGGCCTACCGCGACCGCACGCTGGCGCTTCGCAAGGACCCGCGCTTTCGCTATTTGCTAATTTTCAAAAACCACCGCCGCGCGGCAGGGGCTTCCATCGACCATCCGCATTCTCAGGTAATTGCCCTGCCCGTGGTTCCCAAGCGCGTTCAGGAAGAAATCGCCGGCGCCAAGCGCTACTACGATTACAAGGAACGCTGCGTTTTTTGCGACATGATCGATCAAGATCGCCGCGATGGCATCCGCATGGTCGAGGAAAACGAACGCTTTGTCTGTTTTGAGCCTTTTGCTTCCCGTTTCCCGTTCGAGACGTGGATTGTGCCCAAGGAGCACGAGGCGCATTTCGCGGACATCCAGAAAAACGGCGTGACGCTCCTGGCGGAAATCCTTGGGCGAACGATGCGCCGCATCAAACGTGTGCTCGAAGACCCGCCCTACAATTTCATCATCCACACAACGCCCTTCGATGACGGCGTTCTCCCTCACTATCACTGGCACATCGAGATCATGCCGAAATTGACGCATGTGGCCGGATTCGAGTGGGGCACGGGATTTTACATCAACCCGACGCCCCCCGAGGTGGCCGCGAAGTTCCTGCGCGAGGTCAACATCGAAGACGACTGGGCAGGCACCGGAACCTCGCCGCTGAGGGAACTGTGGGCCGAGCCGACGCCCATCCCTGTGGCAGCTCCTTCCGCGACAGGCGCGAGCACCGCGCATATCCACGGCGCTCCCGAAGAGAACGAGGGGAAATGAGGCCGCGTTGGGCCAATCTATATCGATAATCCGGATCATTACATAACAACAGACTGAAGTGGAATGGCCTCTGCCCATGGGCCGCCTGCAGGAGGGCCTATTGCGCCGCGCGCTGATTGCCGCATTTGGCCACGCGAGGGGCTTGACGAAATGAGCGCGCCTTGCGTAGGTAATGTTCCGAGGTGAACTGCCAGGGCGGTGAGATATTTGATTTGGGGTTTGCGGAAATTCAAAGCCGTTTTTTCCGTTCTCACCAGCAAATTCGGCCTCTTGCGTCTGGTTTGAAACTGAAACGTATTGCCTTACAGTATCCGGCGGCTCGCGCCTGCTAATTTCCTTCACATCTTGAATAAGAAGGTCTCCGCGCCCCAAACGCCAACCCTGCAACGGTTCTCTTCGGGGGTATGCTTATGATTATCGTTACACTCATTCAGAACATCGCCCTGTTGGTGGCCCTTGCCGCGGCATATCAAGTAGTTGGAGGACGCCTGAGGCAAGAGAGCCTGCCATTCCAAATCATCTCAGGTTTGTTGTTTGGATGCGTTGGGCTTGTGGGGATGATGACGCCGGTTCATTTGCAACCAGGCATCATATTTGACGGCCGATCCATCATTTTGAGCATTGCCGGCCTGTTCGGCGGCCCCATTGTGGCCGCAATCTCCGCGGTAATGTGCGCCGCCTACCGAATCCATCTCGGAGGAGGCGGGGCCATCATGGGGGTAAGCGTAATAGCGGAGTCATCTGCCCTGGGCGTCCTATTCTATTATTGGCGCCGCCGTTCGGGACGTTCGCTTGATACATTTTCGCTTTGGCTATTTGGATTGCTCGTGCATGTCATCATGGTCGTTCTGATGCTGGCGCTTCCCAAGGGAGCCACTTTCGAAGTGCTGCGAAAGGTCGGCCCGGCGGTTATTATTGTATATCCAGTGGCCACCATGCTGATTTGCCAGATTTTTCTGGATTACGAGAGACAGATTGAAGACCGCAAAGCGTTGCGAAAGGAACACGACCTGTTCGAGCGCATCGCGCAAACCAGCCCAACAGGCATTACTTTGGTGGATTCCAGAGGCCGGATCACCTTTGCCAACCAAACCGCCGAGAAAATTCTGGGCCTGAGCCGCACAGAAATCAGCCAGCGCACTTATAATGATCCATCGTGGCATATCGTGGATATGCGCGGCAATCCTATACCGGATGAAGAACTTCCTTTTCGCCGTGTTGTGAATTCCAGGGCGCCAGTGCAGGATATACAGCACGGAATCGAATGGCCAGATGGCCGCCGCGTGCTTTTGTCCGTAAACGCCACGCCTCTCCTTGATGAATCGGGCGAAACAACTGGAATAATCGCGTGCATTAGCGACATTACCGAACGCGTGCAAAGCGAAGAGGCGTTGCGCAGGAGCGAAGAACGCTATCGTTCTTTGTTCTCCTCTCTGGATTCCGCCGTCGCTTTGCATCAGATCATCCGCGACGAAAACGGCGTCCCGTGCAATTATCGCTTCCTTGAAGTGAATCGAGCATTTGAGGCAATAACTGGTCTCAAGGCGGAGAGCTTGATTGGAAAGGCAGTTTTGGAGGTGCTCCCCAGTACCGAAGCGTCCTGGGTTGAACGGTATGGCCAAGTGGCGGATACGGGCGAGACAATCCATTTTGAAGAATATAGCAAAGAACTTGGCAGGCATTACACCGTAACCGCTTATCGCCCTCAACCTGAGCAATTCGCCGTTATATTTACCGACGTTACTGAGCGAAAGCGCATCGAGCAGGAAATTCGGGAACTAAACGAGCAACTTGAACAGCGGGTCCGGTCGCGGACGGCGGAATTGGAAGAAGCCAACAGGGAACTGGAGGCCTTTGCCTATTCCGTATCTCACGACCTGCGGGCGCCCCTGCGCGCGATTCTCGGTTTCGCCGAAATTATCGCCCGCCGCCATCGCTCGTCGCTGAACGAAGAAGGGCAGCATTACTTCAACAACATTGTGGAAGCCGGACACCAGATGAGCCGCCTGATCGACGACCTTCTGAAGTATTCCCGCCTGGGCCGCAAAGCCATCCAGCCTGAACGCATTTCTCTGGCGGAAATAATCAACTCGATTGTGGGAAATTTCCGCCAGAAGATCGAGGAAATTGGCGCGCGGCTGATCCTGCCTTCGGACGCGCCTGAGATTCTGACGGACCCGACGCTTCTTGGCATGATTCTGGGAAATCTGCTCGATAACGCCCTGAAATACCGCTGCGAAAACGCGCCGCCAGAAATCGAATTCGCATGGGCCGCCGAGGGAGAAGCCTTGCACATTTCCGTCCGGGACAACGGCATTGGCATTGCGCCCGAACACCATGAAAAGATTTTTGAGATTTTCCAGCGCCTTCAACCCCAGTCCAAATGCCCTGGAACGGGAATCGGTCTCGGACTGGTTAAAAAGGCCGCATCTCTTTTAGGCGGAAGCATCCGCGTGGAATCCGCACCCGGACAAGGAAGCACTTTCCATATTGCGCTGCCTCACGCCTTATGCGGATCATCCCATGACAGGAAAGAACAGGAGCCAGCCACATGAATCAACCTCTTCGCATTCTCCTGGTGGAAGACAATCCTATGGACATCGAGCTGACGCTCGACGCCTTCAAGGAAGCCAATCTGCCCAATGAAATCCGGGTGATCGAAACAGGGGATGTCGCCATCCAGTATTTGCAGGGGAAGGGGGAATACGCGGACCGGCGCAAGCATCCGCTGCCGGGCTTGATTCTGCTTGATCTGAAACTGCCGGGCATGGGCGGCCTTGAAGTGCTGAAACGCCTGAAACAAACACCTAAAATATGCCGCATTCCCGTTATCATTCTTTCCTCCTCGGCGGACGAGGGGGACCGCGCCATGAGCTACGATAATGGCGCAAACAGTTACTTGGTCAAACCAGTAAGCTTTGATGGCTTTCTTCAAGTTGTGAAAAACATCAGTGACTATTGGCTGACGCTGAATATGAGGCCCCCGATTGACTGGGTTCCAACGCGCAAGGATTTTCGCTAGAAAGGCAGAACAATGTCAAAAATCATCCGAGCGCTTTATATTGATGATAACCCCTTGGACCGCGATCTTGTGAGAGATGCGCTGGAAAAGGAGCATGGCGGCTTTGAATTGATCGAAGTCTCCTGTCGAGAAGAACTTGGCACGCGCTTGGATGAAGGGCCTTGGGATATTATCCTCAGTGATTTCAATATTCTTGGCCTGGACGGCTTTCAAGTTATTGACCTTGTCCGAACCAAATGTCCTGAAACGCCTATCGTTATTGTTACAGGCACGGGATCGGAGGAAGTGGCTGTTGAATCCATCCGGCGCGGGGCGGCCGATTACGTAATAAAAACGCCACAGCACATCAGGCATTTGCCCGTCACAATCCAGCGGGCGCTCGAACAGCAAAAGGCGAAAGATGAACTGCATTCGACCCTGGGTCATCTCAGTATGGCCATGAATGCGGCTCGCGCCGGAAGCTGGGAATGGAATTTGCATACAAATGAAAATATCTGGTCCGATGAGCTGTGGGAACTATACGGTCTGGAGCCACATAGTTGCGCGCCTTCCTATGATGCGTGGAAGAGTATAATTCACCCAGAGGATCGCGAAACCTTTGAAAAGATCATGCAGGAGGCCGCAAGCAAGGGAGCGGATCTAAATTTCGAGTTCCGCGTGCTTGATCGCGACGGAACAGTGCGCACTTTGCTGTCGCGCGGGCGCCCGTTGCGCGACGCCGATGGCCGATTGGAGCGCTATATTGGCATCGTTCTCGACATTACCGAGCGCAAACGGGCCGAGGAGCAAATTCGCCAAAACGAAATACGCCTGAAAAGCCTCGTTCGCATTCTGCAGCATAGCACCGCAACCACGCAGGAATTTCTTGATTACGCGCTTAATGAAGCCATCGGCCTTACCGAAAGCAAGATCGGCTATATTTATTTCTACCACGAAGACCGCAAACAGTTTGTCCTGAACACGTGGTCCAGGGACGTAATGAAGGAATGCTCGGTTGTTGATCCGCAGACATGCTATGAGCTGGATAAAACGGGAGTATGGGGCGAGGCCGTGCGTCAGCGCAAACCTATCATCATAAACGACTTCCAGGCCGGCCATCCGCTTCAAAAGGGCTATCCAAAAGGTCATGTCCACCTGCACAAATTTATGACCGTGCCAATTTTCAGAGGCGATCAAATCGTAGCCGTAGTTGGAATGGCCAATAAAGAGAGCGATTACAATGAAACCGATGTTCTTCAGCTTACGCTGCTAATGGATGCTGTATGGAAAGCCGTAGAAATCAAGAAGTCCGAAGAAGCACTGCACGAGAGCGAACAGCGTTTCCGCCTATTCTATGAGCATTCGCCCGTGGCCTACCAGTCGCTCGATGCACAAGGCAATATTCTTGAAGTCAATAAGGCATGGCTGGATGAACTCGGCTACACAAAAGAAGAAGTCATCGGAAGGTGGTTTGGCGATTTTCTGGCAGGAGATGGCTTGGCCCAATTCCCGGCGCGATTCGAGAGATTTAAGGCAGCGGGGGAAGTGCATGGCGTCGAATTCGAATTGCGGCGAAAGGATGGCATCCTGCTGACCGCCACATTCGAGGGGCGAATCGCGCGCGATGCCGCAGGGGCTTTCAGCCGGACCCATTGCGTTTTCGTGAACATCACCGAGCGCAAGCGGGCGGAAGAAGCTCTGCGCGCCAGCGAGGCTCAGCTATCCAACGCTCTGGAAATCGCAAGACTGGGGCATTGGGAATATGACGTGGCGAGCAATCTGTTCACCTTCAATGACGGATTCTACGCGATTCTGCGCACAACGGCTGAACAAGAAGGCGGATATAAAATGTCTCCGGCCCGATACGCGGAGCGTTTTGTTCATCCCGATGATAGATTTATGATTGGAGAGGAAGTCAAAAAGGCCCTGGAAACCGATGATCCCAATTACAGCCGTCAGCTGGAGCACCGCATCATTTACGCCAATGGCGACATTGGCCATATTAGCGTCCGATTTCGAATTCTCAAAGATGCCCAAGGGCGCACGATAAAAACCTATGGCGCGAATCAGGACATCACCGAACGCAAGAGGGCCGAAGAAACCCTGCGTGAAAGCGAGGAGCGATATCGGAGCCTATTCAGGAACAACATGGATGCTGTTCTGCTTACAGCGCCAGATGGACGCGTTTTTGCGGCCAATGAAGTGGCTTGCCGAATGTTTGGACTAAGCGAAGCGGAAATCTGCCGTCGCGGCAGGAAGGGTCTTGTGGACCAACAGGACCCCCGGCTATCCGCATTGCTTAATGAGCGCGCACGTTCCGGAAAAGCTCAGGGAGAGATAAATTGCATTCGCGCGGACGGCTCGATTTTTCCGGCGGATGTCACTTCCTCCGTGTTTGAAACCAGCCAAGGCGCCAGAACCTGCTTGGTTCTCCGCGACATCACCGAACGCAAGAGGGCCGAAGAGGCGTTGCGCCATTCCGAAATGCAAGGACGCCTCGTTTGGGAAAACGCGATGGACGGGATGCGCCTGACGGATGCCGAAGGAAATGTCCATCGCGTAAATGAGGCATATTGCCGGCTCGTGGAGAAGCCCAGAGAGGAATTGGAAGGGCATTCCATGGCCGTTGCCTATTTGGAGTCAAAACAATCCCAAATCCTCGAAAAACACAAACAGCGATTTCGCGAACGCAGCATTCCGCCCTATTTGGAGCGAGAGATCACGCTTTGGAACGGAAAAACGGTTCGCCTGGAAGTCGTCAGCACGTTCCTGGCCGTCCCGGGCGAACCAGAATTGGTGTTGAGTGTATTTCGCGACATAACCAAGCGCAAACTGGCCGAGGAGGCATTGCAGCTGAGCGAAGCCAGGCTGGAGGCCGCGCAAACGCGGGCCAAATCCGGCAGCTGGGAACTCGACCTCACAACCCAAACTGGCACATGGTCTGCCGGCATGTTCCAGCTGTTTGGACGTGATCCGGCCAAGGGTGTGCCGCCCATGGACGAATTTCTTGAGTTGCTGCATCCCGATGACCGCCATCGGATTCAAGAAGGCGATACCCGAGCCATCCGGACAGCAGTGCCGCACACTGTGGAATTCCGCTCCAATCCCGAACATGGGCCGCTGCGATATTTCAGCAATACCTTGCAGGCGGTGAGGGATTCTGAGGGGCGCCCGGCCATGCTGGCTGGAACCGTGATGGATATTACGGATAGAAAGCAGATTGAACAGGCCCTTCACGAGCGCAACGAACGCATGACTCTTCTCAACCGCGTGGCCCAGGCCACAGTGGAAAGCCGCACGCCGGAAGAAATGGTGGATAACCTCCTTGCCATCATACGAAAAATCATGCCATGCGACGCCTTTTATATCGATTCCTACGATGAAGCCTCCATGATGATTCAGGGTGTCAAATCCTACGATACGGTGGATGGCGTCTTCGGCCCAGTGCCACTTCAGTCCATGAAGGCAGTCACAGAAAGCGCTTACTATAAAACGGTTATTCTCAATCGGCGCTCGCTACGCATTCTGCGAAACGACGGCTCAAAGGAAGTTCACGACTTGGCGACATTTGGCGACAAGACCCGCCGGTCGGCCTCGCTGTTATTTGCTCCGATGATCGCGCGCAATAGAGTCGTCGGAGTTCTTTCGGTGCAAAGCTACTCGCTCAATGCTTATTCCGAAAAGGACGAGTTGCTGCTATACGATATCGCTCTTCAGGCCGGAGCGGCGTTTGAGTCCGCCCAACTTTACGCCGACGCCCTGAAAGCTCAGACAGCCCTGCAGGAAACGCACGAAATTTACCGCAAGGCCATCGTTCAGGCCAGCGCTGTTCCCTATCAGTTGGATTTCAACACAGGCCGCTATCTCTTCATGGGTGAGGATATTGAAAGCCTGACAGGATACTCCGTTGCGGAGATGGATTCCGCGCGCTGGGGGAGCATGCTGGAGGAACAAGTGATGCTGGGCGAAGGGGCCGGATTGACCCCCAAGGAAGCGCACGCGCGAGCGCTTTCCGGAGAGATTGGCGCATGGCGCTCCGAGGTTCGAATCCGCACGCGAAAGGGCGAAATACGCTGGTTGTCCGATTCTTCGGTCATTCTCCGTGACAATGACAACAAGGCTTTCGGTTCGCTTGGAATTCTCCAGGACATCACAGAGCGCAAACAGGCCGAACTGGCCATCAAGGAGCAGAATGATCGCACAGCCCTGCTCAATCGCGTGGCCCAGGCGGTGATCGAAAGCCGCAAGCCAGAAGAAATGTTGGACAGTTTGGCTGCCATTGCCAGGGAGATCATGCCATGCGACGCATTCTCCGCAGTCACCTATGATGAATCCGCCGGCCTTTTGCATGGCGTGCGGCTTTACGACACAATTGACGGCAAGTTCCAGCTGGTCCCCTCCCAAACTGTCCCTCTCGATACCCAGGGCGAAACCTTTCATACTGTGATTCTTGGGCGAAAGTCCTTGCGAATCCTGCGTTCTCAGGAATCGCAACGGGGATTGGATTTGTCGCCATTTGGCGACAAGACGCGCCGCTCGGCCTCGCTGCTTTTTGTCCCGCTGATTTCCCGCAATAAGGTTATTGGAAGAATCTCCGTCCAAAGCTATACTCCCAACGCTTACTCGGAAAAAGACGAAAACCTTCTCATGGAAATTGCGCGGCAGGCTGGTCCGGCGTTTGAGTCCGCCCAGCTCTATGCCGACGCCCTGAAAGCGCAGGCGGCCCTGCGGGAAACGCACGAAATTTACCGTTCTGCCATCGTTCAGGCGAACGCTGTTCCTTATCAGCTGGATTACGACACAGGCCGCTATATCTTCATAGGGGAAGACATTGAACGCCTGACGGGATTCCCCGCCAAAGATTTCGACATTCGCAAGTGGGATGAAATCCTGCAAGAAACGATTATGCTGGGCGAGGCGAGCGGGCTTTCCACGTTGGAGGCGCATGTCCGCGCAAAGGCCGGTGAAATTGGGACATGGCGTTCCGAAATCCGAATTCGAACTCGAAGCGGGGAAACTCGATGGCTGGCCGATTCTTCTGTCCTCCTCTATGACGACGCCGGAAAGGCAACCGGTTCGCTCGGAATTCTCCTGGATATCACAGAACGCAAACAGTCCGAACTCGCCATCAAGGAGCAAAATAATCGCACAGCGCTGCTCAATCGCGTGGCTCAAGTGACCATCGAAAGCCACACGCTGGAGGAAATGGCGGACAATTTGATCGCAATACTGCGCGAGGTCATGCCCTGCGACGCGGCCTATATGGATGCCTTTGACGAGGCGAATTTGCTGGCCCGCGGAATCCGAAGTTACGACACCATCGAAGGTGAATTCCGCACGGTCGAGGCAAAAACCGTCTCGGTCAATCCTCAAAGTTCTGTGGATTCGGTGATCTTTTTCCAGCGAAAACCCGTGCGCATCCTGCGAGCCGAAGAGCCGGAACGGGGCATGTATATGAAAGCCTTCGGCGATACAGCGCGCAGGTCCGGCTCGCTGCTTTATGTTCCGATGATTGCCCGAAACAGGGTTGTTGGAAGCATCTCAGTTCAAAGCTATACTCACAATGCCTATTCGGAAAAGGAAGAGTCGCTGCTTTTCGAAATTGCCCGCCAGGCGGGTCCGGCCTTTGAATCCATCAAGCTCTACCTGGATACCAAGAAAGCGGAAGAAGCCCTGGCCGCCGAGCGGAATATGCTTCGAACGCTGATCGACAGTTTGCCGGATTTTGTATATGTCAAGGATCGGGAAAGCCGCTTTGTAATTGGAAATCATGCGCTTGCGCGCAACCTGAGAGAGGCAACGCCCGAAGGCATCGTGGGAAAAACAGACCGCGACTATTTCGATCCCGAACGCGCGGCTCGATTTGCCATGGACGAGCAAAAGGTCATGCATACGGGCCAGCCAATTATCAATCAGGAAGAGTGCATTGAGGATGCATCAGGAAATCCATTGTGGCTGCTAACAACAAAGGTTCCCTTGCGTGATTTTAGCGGAAAGGTTGCCGGCATAGTCGGCATTGGCCGCGATATTACGGAGCACAAACGCGCGGAAGCCGAGCGCCAAAGACTTTATGACACGCTCAACGCCAGCGTGAACGAAATCTACATGTTCGATGCGGAAACGCTTCGATTTGAATTTGTCAGCGAAGGGGCGCTGCGAAATCTCGGTTACACGCTGGAACAAATGCGGACCATGACACCGCTGGATATTAAGCCGAGTCTCACCCCTGAATCCTTTGCCGCTCTCGTGCAGCCTTTGCGCGACGGAACAAAAAGAGTCGTTAATTTCGACGCCTCGCATCAGCGCGTGGATGGCACGGAATATCCCGTTGATGTTCACCTTCAGCTTTTGGGCGAAATCCATCCGATCTTCCTGGCTGTCATTGTGGACTCCACGGAACGCAAGAAACTGGAAGCGCAGTTTCTGCAGGCGCAGAAGATGGAAGTGGTCGGACGGCTTGCTGGAGGAGTGGCGCATGATTTCAACAACATGCTGCAAACCATCCTTGGATACAACGAACTGGTTCTCGACGCTCCCGGCATAAGTGGGCCGATGCGAGAGAATCTTCTGGAAATTCAAAAAGCCGCGAAACGTTCGGCCGATCTCACGCGCCAGTTGCTCGCCTTCGCCCGCAAGCAAACCGTCAGCCCCAAAGTGCTCGACCTCAACGACACGGTCGAGGGGATGCTCAAAATGTTGCGCCGCCTTATCGGCGAAGAAATTGATCTGGCCTGGATGCCCGCCCTCAATCTGTGGCCTGTCAAAATCGACCCATCGCAAATTGACCAGCTCCTGGCCAACCTGGCGGTGAATGCCCGCGATGCCATCTCCGGAGCGGGCAAGGTGACCATCGAAACCAGAAACATCACCTTCAATCAATCATACTGCGATGTGCACGATGGCGTCGTTCCCGGTCCTTATGTTATGCTGGCTGTGAGCGACGACGGATGCGGAATGGACAAGCGAACCCTGGCGCATATTTTCGAACCTTTCTTCACAACAAAGGAAATGGGCAAGGGCACCGGTCTTGGGCTAGCAACCGTTTACGGAATTGTGAAACAAAACAATGGTTTCATCAATGTGTATAGCGAACCCGGACGGGGAACGACTTTCAAATTATACCTTCCCCGCCATGGGGACGATAATAGCTTTCCGAACAAACCCACCAGCGCCGCGGCCATTTTGCATCGGGGCACGGAAACGGTTCTGATTGTCGAAGACGAGGAGTCTATCCTGAACCTGGGCAAGACGATTCTTCAGGGATTGGGCTACACGGTCCTTGCCTCCAATACGCCGCAAGACGCCATCGAACTTGTATCACAATACTCCGGCGTCATTCATCTGCTCATCACAGACGTGGTTATGCCCGAAATGGACGGCCGGGAAATGGCAAAGCGGCTGCATGAAATCAAGCCAGACATGAAGTGCCTGTTCATGTCTGGTTATACTGCGGATGTCATCGCCCATCGGGGCGTTTTGGATGAGGGGGTGCAGTTCCTGCCCAAGCCCTTTTCCGCCGAAACGCTTTCGGCCATGGTGCGCCAGGCCCTTGAAAAATGAAACGGATGCGCCGCCCGCCGGGCAGGCGCGCGCTCTTTTCCGGGCAATAAAAAACGCGGCGAAAGCAAAATGCCTTTCGCCGCGCTAGAAATTTCATGCAAGCGATTGCCAGAATTTGGACGAAATCCCATTCTCCAAGGAGCTGGGGAATCAGCCTGAGGAATCAGACAGATATTCCTCAATTTCGCGAAGAGACTGGAATAGATCGTCGAAATCCTCTTTCCAGACCATCACGCGACTGCGGAATTTTTTATCGGCGCCATCCTTCCAGGATGCCTCCGATATTACGACGTATTGTTCACCTTTTGCGTCTTGCTTTACATCGACGTAATAGGTGCGCTTGCCTCCGCCGAAACGTTTCGAGAACACTTCGTTCTGGTTTGGCATCTTGATTCACCCCCTTTGACCCGCCGCCAGGCGGCGGCCTTTCCTTTGCTCGGTGAGGAAGGACATTCGCCCTTTCCTCTAAGAGTTTATTTTGCTCCCAAATTTGAAAATGGGAAGCGTAATTATGCATTTTTATGAATAAAGTGTAAAGTGCCCCCTTTGAATGGAATCCT
>CAYUNT010000107.1:0-15484 GCA_964446285.1 uncultured Candidatus Sumerlaeota bacterium
GCGCGATCCCCCCCACAATCCCTAGCCCTGAAGGGGCGGCGCCAAAACAGATAAGAGATTTCATCGTGTTTTGAATCCGCTCCTTCGGAGCTAGGACTTAGCGGAGACGTTCCCAAACCCAGGCCTACGCTTCGCTCCGACCTGGGCTGTATTGAAGCCGGTCCTTCGGACCTATTCATGCTCTGAGCAGCGTTTTTCTGTTGAGGACTTCGCTTGCCGCGATCATGGCAACAATAAGCGCAAAAATGCTGGCGGGGAAGAGTTCAAGGCTGATCTTTGAAAAAAGAACTCCCAACCCTGCGGTGATGACGGACCCTCCGATGCAGGCGGCGCCCACCTGATAGCCTATGAGCGATCTGGAAACCTCCTCATCGAATCGGCGCGGCGTTTCGTGCATCATGCACGGATAGATCGGCGCAAAACCGAGTCCGCACATCATGAGGCCGGCAAGGGCAGCGGCGTGCGATGATTTGAAGAAGATCAGCGCGGCCCCAACCGAACTGATGGCAAGCCCTATGCGGATCAACGTCCGGTTGCCAAGTTTGTTCACTACCAGGCCCGTTAGAAATCTCCCCCCCATCAGCGAGCCGTAATACAGGGAAATCCACACCCCGGCGGCCTCTTTGGCGATGTTTCTGGACTCGACCAGAACGCTGCCACCCCAAAGCCCAATTCCAAATTCCGCCCCGGCATAAATCAAAAACACAAGAATCGACATCCACGGAACGAGGGAGTTCAGAAGGCTTGATTTCCTTATGGGCGGCGCATTTTCATGGTTCGATTCCTGGCGTTTGCTTTCCTGCCACAGTCCAAGGCTCAGAAAAAAGAGCGCGGCAAGCACCAACTGAATCGCCGACACGGAAAAATAACCGCCTCTCCAGGATTTTCCATGCGCCAGGGTTGCTGAAAGGATCAAAGGCCCCGCCGTGGCTCCGACTCCCCAGAAACAATGCAGCCAGCTCATGTGGCGCGAAGAATAATGACTGGCGACGTAATTGTTAAGGCTCGAGTCCACCGCTCCCTGGCCAAATCCCAGAGGCAGCGCCAGAAAAATCAGCCACGAAAAGGAAGGAATAAAGGAGTAGCCCATCAGCGCCAGCCCGGTCATCAGGCAGCTGATGAAAACAAGCCTTCCCGTGCCGGTTCTTTTGACAATCCACCCGTTGGAAAAGCTGGAAAATGCAGAAGTGACCATCAAAAGCAGAGAAATGAGTCCGGCCGATTCCAGAGGAACATCAAAATCGGCCCTCATGCCCGGCCACGCCACCCCGAAAACCCCGTCAGGAAGGCCAAGACTCACAAACGCCATATATATTACAACTAAAAGAACGATGTTCCTTGTCATATTACCCGTATTCTATTGTTCCACGGCGATGGAAAGAAATTGGCATCAGGGCCTGTTCCACTATCAGCCATAATACTGAGGGAATTTCTCCTTGGGATACTTGGCAGTAATCTCTTGATAGCGGATTTTCAGGCCTCTGTATTCTGGCGAAGTGGGATCCAATTGGCCGTTCAGAACCAAGTGCTCCGCCAGCCCCCCGCAATGAATAGTCGCCCGGATATTGAGTTCCTCCACCGTCAGACCAAATTCCTCCATGAACTCGGGGCATATATGTCCGTATTTGGGACAGCTCCGCTCGTCTCCGTCCACAAATGGCATGCCTTCCACATCGCGATCCGAATCCCTGTCGTATTCATAGGGGCATTCTCCCGTCTTATCGCACGGAAGCCTGCTCTTTTTCTTCTTCCTGAATAGCTTGGCCCAAAAGCCCATGTTCCACCTCCGATGCCTTGGCCTGCCGGCCTCCCGCTCCGTCTGTGGCTCAATACTGTTCGCCTTGCAGGACGATGCACGGCCAAGGGCCAGGGACGAATCAGCCGATCATTTCATCCGGTTTTTGGCGATCCCAATTCGGAAAACTGAATGATCTCCATGCTATGTTGTTTCAAGCGTTTGTCATTGGTAAGAAACAGATCGCATCGATTAAGAGCAGCGGAGGCCAGATGAATCGCGTCTGGCGTGCGAAGGGAAGGACTGGCAGCGCGCAGCGCGGCCATTTCCATCCACACGGGCCGGTTCACTGGCAAAACGGCAAGGCCAGGCCTGGTTTGAAGGGCATTTTTATATTGTTCAGCAAGGGTTGGATTCCCAAGGCGCAATGGCATAATCAGGCATTCCACAAGAGTTAATTCGCTGGTCATCGCGGCGCAATGGCCGCCATCAATCGCCTGAAAAATGGCCTGCACAAGCCCCCGCCATTCAGAAACTCCTTCCAGCGCATAGATAAAAACACAAGCATCGAGATAGACGCGCCTTCCTTTCAGAATCTCTGCTATCTCCACGCGTCTCTCTCCTTTTGAAGAAACTCATCTACTTCCCGGGCAGTAGAAAAAGCTCCTTTTGCCGATCCAATCAGGCTCGACAGCGGCGGCAACGACGACGGCAGTGGATCCCGGGAGGGCTTGGGATCATCGAACATCACCAATACTTCCGCCTCGACTCCCGCCGCCGGAAGATCGGGAGAGGTCAAGCGGATGATTCCATCAGGCTGAATCCATGCCTTTTCGCGTATTGTGTGGGTCATACCTTGCTGTCCTCCAGTTTGCGCCATTCCATCCTCAATAAAGGATAGTTGGCGGCCCTTGCTTGCCACATTTTTAAAAGAACTTGTTTGGGCCGGAATCAATCCGCTATTTATTTTCCGACTCGACGATTTTCCGCAAGGCGGCGATTTCCTCCTGCGCCTGGCGGATTTGCTTGAGGGCATCGGGCAGGCGGCGCATGGCGCTGAGGATTTTTGCCTCTTCGCGCGCGGGAAGAGCGGGCACACCAAGGTAATCGCCAGGCTTATCAATCGAACTGGCCACGCCGGATTTAGCGCCAATCCGAACCCCATCCGTGACGGCGATGTTGTCCGCCAGACCCACCTGCCCGGCCAGAACGCAGCCGCGCCCGATGCGCGTCGATCCGGCAATACCCACCTGCGCCACAATCAGGCAGTCGCTCCCGACGATTACATTGTGCGCAATATGAACCAGATTGTCGATTTTTGTGCGCGCGCCAATTCGCGTTTCCGACAGCGAGGCGCGGTCGATCGTCGAATTGGCTCCGATCTCCACATCGTCCTCGATCACCACAGTTCCAATCTGCGGAACCTTCGCCAGGCGTCCTTTCGAAACCTCATATTTGTAGCCGTCGGCGCCGATCACCGCCCCGCTATGCATAATTACGCGGCGTCCCACCTCAACCCCGTCATGGATGGCCACGCGCGGATGAAGCAGGCAATCCTCGGCGATGACGGCGCCACGCCCGATGTAACAGAGTGCCCCAATGCGCGTGCGGTCGCCTATGCGCGCGCCCGGCTCGATAACCGCTTGTGCGCCGATCCGAACGTTTTGTCCCAAAACCGCCTCGGGCGAAACCCATGCGCTTGGATGAATCTCCGCGCGGGGCGAATCCGGCGGGCAGAAGTAGTCGATCACGCTGATGACTGCGCTCCACACATCCGCCACCACAAGCGTTGTGCGCTCGGGACCCAGATCAATATCCGGCCCGGCGATCACGGCGGCGGCGTGCGAGGCGCGGGCGGTTTCCGCAAATTTCCTATTGGCCAGAAACGACACATCGCGCCCACCGGCCTTGTCGAGCGTGGTCAGCGACACGATAGGTGACGCCGGGTCAGCAGGTCCGGCGATGCGCGCGTCGATGCGGCGGGCAAGATCAGCCAGCGAGATTTCGCGAGCGGGAAACAAGGCGGCGCGGGTTGGACACATGGATGCAAATTATCCTTTTTCGGGCGCAAAAAACGCCAAACAACAAACATGCGAACGGGATTGAGCCGAAACAGCAGCCGGGAAAACGGCAACAAAGCGGCGCGCGAAAAGGCCTATTGCGCGCTCCCAAACGCCAAACGCTCGTTCGCCCTGGCGAACCTGTCAACCGGGAACGTATAATCAAATTCGCGCAAGCGTATTCAACTGAGACCGCAAAACTGGGATCGCGAGGCTCCGCGCTTGCGCTTTTCTCAATTGTCCTGATGCTTCCTGCCAAACACGAATGGCGCCTTCTCGCGGCGTTGTCCCGGCTTTCCGACTTGCCTTGGCGCAGTTGTCCGCGCAATTCGACTTGATTGGCGGCGAGGGATTGTATGGGCTGGGTGGCGAAGTGGATTTATTGCGCGAAAAGCAGGATTCTCGCGGCAAAACCATTTCAGGAACCTGGCAACGATCTTCAAGACGGCAACTATGCAGGAGACGGCGATGAATAAGGCAATAGGAACTCGGATTCGCGCGCGATCCGCGACGGTGATAGCGCTTGCGGTGATGATTTTCGCCTTTGGCGCACTGGCCGTGGCGCAACCGCCCAATCCGCCAGCCGCGGCCCCCCCCGCGCAAACCGCCGCGCAGACTGCTGCCCCCGCCGCCCCGCAGGCAGCATCCTCCCCGCAAAGCCCGCTGCAATACGTCGAACGTTATCAGGACCCAATCCTCGACGAAATACGCAAGGCCGCTGATGCAAAAACAGCATTTGAAAAGGCGGAGACAGAGAAAATCCAGGCGCGCAACGCCGCGCGCGAAGCCGAAGCGCCCGCCAAACGGTTCACGCTCAAGATGAACCTCCAGGGCATTCCCATCCCGCCCTCGCCGCAATCGTTCCGCGCCGCCTTTCATTTTCCGCCCGTTTCGCAAGACCGCACAGGAACCTGCTGGAGTTTCGGCGGGACGTCGTTTCTCGAATCCGACGTGGCGCGCCGGACAGGGCGCAAAATCAGCCTCTCGGTAATGCATTCGGTTTATTACGAATATCTGGAAAAAGCGCGCCATTTTGTGCGCGAGCGCGCCGATCCGGACATCAGCCCCGGCTCCGAGGCGAACGCCGTCACGCGCATGGTCAGCCTCTATGGAATCGTGCCGCGCGATGTGTATCCGGGACTCCCCCCAGGCGCAAAGGCGGACGCGCGCATTGACCACAATCCGATGCACAAGGAAATCAAAGATTATCTGGCCTATGTGAAAGAACACGACCTCTGGAATGAGGACGAGGTTGTGGCAGGGGTGCGGCGGATTTTGAACCGCGGCATGGGCGAGCCGCCCGCGTCGTTTTCGTTCGAGGGGCGCGAGGTGACTCCGCTCGAATTCGCGCGCGACACGTTGAAATTCGTCCCCGAAGATTATGCCATTTTCATGTCCACAATGACGCAGCCGTTTTACCGCCGCGGACGCCTCGATGTATCG
Source organism: uncultured Candidatus Sumerlaeota bacterium (assembly GCA_964446285.1). Lineage (GTDB taxonomy): Bacteria > Sumerlaeota > Sumerlaeia > SLMS01 > CAYUNT01 > CAYUNT01. The sequence continues at coordinate 5,239 of CAYUNT010000107.1, forward strand.
GACAATTGGTGGGATTGCAGAGACTATGTCAACCTCCCTGTGAACGAATGGTTTGAGGTGTTGCGCCTGGCGGCCCGCAACGGCTTTACGGCGGCCCTGTGCGGCGATACAAGCGAACCGGGATATGTGGGCGAAATGGACGCGGCCATCATTCCGGATTTCGACCTGCCGCGAAACGCCATCAGCCAAGAAGCGCGCGAGTATCGCATTTTCAACGAAAGCACGACGGACGATCATTGCGTGCATCTGGTCGGACACACTACACTCGATGGGCGCGATTGGTTCCTGATCAAAGACTCTTCGCGCATCACGCCTCCGGGGCGCTATGAGGGCTATATTTTTTATCGCGACGACTACATCCGCCTGAAAATGCTCTCGTTCATGCTCCACAAAGACGCCGCCGCGGACGCGCTGAAAAAGATCAAGGAATAGCGATTTCCCTTTGGAAGGAATTTGCGTAAAAGCAGTCTCACAATGAAAACACACTCTCCGCCACCCATCAATCTGGACACGATACGAACGATTGCCGCGCCCGCATGTGAGCAATTTGATGTGCGGCGGCTTGATGTTTTTGGCTCAATTGCCAGGGGAACGGCAACGGATTCGAGTGACGTTGACCTTCTTGTGGAGTTTAGGAATCCCGTTGAATCTCCGGCCAAGCGGTTTTTCGGGTTGTTGCACCATCTGGAAGATGCCTTGGGACGCCGCGTTGACCTTTTAACAACCGGCAGTTTGAAAAATCCATATTTCAAGAAGCGAGGCCTGGAAGAAAGAGTGCCGGTCTATGAAAGGTGAAATGCAGTATACATCTATAATCGAGCGGTTTTTTCGCCTGAAAGAGCACGGAACCACCGTCGCAACTGAAACGCGAGGCGGCGTGACGTCGTTCATGGCGATGGCTTATATCATCTTCACCAATGCGGCGATTCTCTCGGCGGGAGGCGTGCCGTTTTCGGGCGCCGTCGTGGCCACGTGCGCCGCCGCCGGGCTGGTCACAATCCTGATGGGCCTCGCCACAAACTACCCGATGTGCCTGGCCGCCGGCATGGGCCTGAACGCCATCGTGGCCTATACCATCGTGCTCGGCATGGGGCAAACATGGCAGGTGGCGATGGGCGTCGTTGTGCTCGAAGGCCTGGTCGTGCTTGTGCTTTCGGCCACCGCGCTGCGCCAGGCCGTGATGGACGCAATCCCCAACTCGCTCAAACACGCCATCGCCTGTGGCATTGGTGTGTTCATAACGTTTATCGGCCTGCAGGAAGGCGGCCTGATCGCGAACAACCCCGTTACGCTCGTCACATGCGGCGATTTCACACATCCCGTGGCGCTGCTTGCGATTTTCGGCATCGCGGCGACGGGCCTGTTGCTGGCGCTGCGCGTGCGCGGGGCGCTGCTTCTGGGCATTGTGGCGACGGCTCTCATCGGGATGCTGCCCATCTGGCATATTCCGGCAGGCGTCGGCCCGGCGAGCGCCGTCCTCGCGGGCGCGGCGAAAGAAGCGCATTGGGGCGCGTTGATTCCGCTGCCGGCGAAAATTTTCGATCTGCCACGCGATTGGTCCACGTTCTTCGCCTTCAATCTCAAAGGCGCGATTACGTTTAATCTTCTACCCATTGCATTCGCGTTCTTTATGACCGACTTTTTCGACACAATGGGTTCGGCAATCGGCGTCGGAACGAAGGCGGGCTACCTCGACGCCTCGGGGCGCATTCCGAAAATTCGCCCGCTGCTCGTTGTGGATTCGCTCGGGGCGGTCGTGGGCGGCGCGTTCGGGTGCTCGTCAAACACGTGCTACATCGAATCGACGGCGGGCGTGGCGGAAGGCGGGCGGACAGGCCTTACGGCGGTTGTGTGCGGGATCATGTTTCTGCTGTCGATGTTTTTGTGGCCGGCGATCGCTGTCGTAGGCGGCGGCGTGGGAGTAACAGAGACCATCATGGCCGGTTCGCCTCCGCAACTTGTGCCTGAGGTGCTCGTGCGCCACCCCGTAACGGCCGCGGCGCTGATCGTCGTCGGATTCCTCATGATGGAAAACATAACAAAAATCGAATGGCTCAAACCCGAAGAAGGATTGCCGTCGTTTTTAGTGCTCGTCACAATTCCGCTCACCTATTCAATCACGCACGGCATCGGCGCGGGATTCATTCTGTATGTGATATGGAAAGCCTTTTCGGGCCGCGCGCGCGACGTGAAACCGTTCCTCTGGGTTGTGGCCGCGCTGTTTGTTCTTGTTTTCGCGCTTCCCGCCATCGAACGCTGGCTGGCCCATGCTCCCGCCGCCGGTTGAGTTCCGGGAACAATCACCACAAAAGCACAAAGACACAAAGATAAGAGAACAATGGGAATCAATGATGGGAAATGCCGATTGGATAAATCACTCTTTGTGCCTTTATGACTTTGTGGTAACAAATCTTTCATTCACACTCTGTCAAGAAACGAGGGCATTATGAAATCGATTCAGACTGCAATGTGCGTGGCGATTTTTGCTGCATTTGCGGCGCTGGCATTTTCCCAAACGCAACAGGCGGCGGGCGGGGCAACTCCCGTTTCGGCCTCCAATGCGGCTCCCGCTTCGGCACCCGGCGCAAGCGCTCAGGCTCCTGGCGCGGCCGTTTCCGCAACCTTCACGCCCAAACCCAAGGCCGCATCTTTTGATTTCTATGACTTCTTCGACAAAAAGTGCGATGAATTCCGCAGCGACATCGCCGCCCTGCCGCCCGAAACCACAGGCACTGTCGTGTTGTTTGGCGATTCGCTCACACAGGGCAACAAAGTCAAACGCCTCGGCGGGAGGATCGTCCTCAACCAGGGCATCACGAGCGATCAGATCGAACGCCCGGAAAAGAAATCGAGCCTGCGCACCCGCGTCGATCTCGTCGGCAAAGGACGCCCCGCGCATGTGTTTGTGATGATCGGCATCAACGACCTCGGAATGAAGAGCGTCGAGACGGCCATGCAACAATATGCCTCGCTGATCGACGATCTGCATCGCGTCGCCCCCGGCGCAAAAATCCATGTGGAATCGCTGTTTCCGACCACCGGCAAGTATGCGAAACGCAATTCGCTCGTGCTGCAGTTCAACGAACAACTGCTCAAACTCGCCAAAGAAAAGGGCGTGGATTTTGTCGATGTGCATCCCTTGCTGAAAGGCGAGAACGGCGAACTCCGCGATGAATACACGAAAGACGGCATCCACCTCACCCCCGCCGCCTACGAAATACTAAACTCCGCCCTCGAACAAGTGCTATCCCAACCTCGGCTCCCGCTAAATTAATCCCAATTTGGGGAATTCCTAAGAACGCTCTCTTTGCTTGCCTAATAGCCCGTTATGGTTTCCAATAAAGTAAAAGCAAAAGCGCCAGTGCGATTTTGTCGCTGACGCTTCAACAAGGCATCAAGAGATAGAAGTTATGGTTTCGGATATATGCGGTTATTTGCAATCCTATTGAGTTGTTGACATTCTAAAAAAGCCATTATGTCAAATAAGAAGTCACATAAGCGATTTCACTCAAATCACACTCCTCTGGATAAGCACATTAAGCAAGGTAGCCAGCTTATCCCTCCACTTGCAACGCTTCCGAACAAGCATCTGTCATCATGGTTTAATGAAGTCCTTCCCGAAATGCTTTGGGCTATCCTCATCATTTGCGCTTTCAACAGAGATGATGCCTTAAGCATTTTTCGATCCGCTGTAGACGCCATTAGTAATAAGGAAGTCGTCCTAAATGGTGGGCGCATCACTCATAGTGCACTTGCACAAGATCAGGATAGAGCGCTCTGTCCATTCATTCGTTTGCTAACCGCAAATGCGCGTATTGCAGCAGCATTGTCTCCGCTGAAATTATTTCCCCAATTGCCCGGGTTTGAGGCATGGAGAGTTGCACTTCCTATCCCAGCAGAAGAGGCGAAGGCTTGGGAGCAATTGCGTTTATCGGCAGTGAGATGCCTTGATTATCACTCCCAGGAATCGACAGATTGTTGCTGGATTCAAGTTATTGCTGCATTAATCTCAAAAATTCTTGTGATTCGAGATAAAGATTTCGAATCAGGTATAATAAATTACCCATATAAAGGAGACATGCGCGTAATCCGCCCACAGTTGCGCTGCACAGAAATGGCGCTGCGTAATTCAATAAGCTCATCTGCTTGGCCAGAGGTATTCTGGAAAGAATGCTTCAACAAAACAGAATGCGGACCGTTCTATACATATACACCTGAAGCAACTGGGCTTGAAGTCGGTCTGACAATGGATCAGCTGAGCAATCTTTCCTGTCAAGTGCACTCGGCCTATACATCTTCACTTGTTGATGCCGGAATTGACATACGAAGGGATGCAGTTTATGGACTCGCCTTCTTTGCTGTTTCCATTTTGAAGGAGCTTATCCGCCCTGGTGCCTCATCGTCTATTATAGGGCGAGGGGCTCTGCGTACTCTTGTTGAAATAGCTATTACTCTGGCATATCTGATAAATGAAAACGATCCTGAGAAATGGAGGCAATATCGAAATTACGGGGTAGGAAAGGCAAAACTGTCATTCCTAAAGCAAAATGATAAGGATACACCGTCCTTTGTTGCGCAGGATGCATTGAATATCCTTGCTAACGATGATTGTTGGCAGGAATATACTCCAATTGAATTAGGCCATTGGGACAAGAAGGATCTCCGGAAAATGGCAGAATCCTCTGGTACAAAGGACCTATATGATAACTATTATGACTGGACTTCACATTATGGGCACGGGCATTGGGGCGCCGTGCGAGAAAGCGTATTCTATGTTTGTGCTAATCCATTGCATAGGCTTCATAGGGTGCTTGCGTCGCAACCTCCGATGCTGGGGGACGTTCTACCTGATGCTGCTAAGGTCATGGAACGCATTATCATTGTGGTCCATGCTTGCTATCCAGAAATACGCATAGACTCGCTTTTCCCTTCTTGTATTTCTCCGTGACAGCAACCCGATTTCAGGTTGAGAATTCTGAATAATGCGGCCACGCATCATCAAATAATGCGGGACCTTCCGCAGAGGAAAGATGCGCGGGAATTGGGGGCAGGAGCTGCTCGCTATAGCGTTTCTCGAAAGAATAGTCCGATGAATATCCTGTCGGCGCCACGGTCGTCCATCCATGTGGTCCCGTAGGGACCGGCTGAGAATAGCCCAGGAATTTATTCCTGGGAACGGATGGGCAACAATTCCAAGTCCCGTAGGGACGGATGAATTCGTTGATCCCACATAAGGATTCAGCCGTCCCTGCGGGACTTGAGGAGTAGACACCCCGCCTCCCACCGTTGAAACGGTGGGCTATTTTCGATTATCCCTGACGGGATAAAAGATTCAGGCTGGATTGTCATCAAACGGACATTATTTTCGAGAATCACTATAAATATCAGGAGACGCCTTGGCGGTGATGCTCAATGTCTTGCGCGGCGCGGCTGGACATGGACGGCGCGGCGGAGGCGAGACGAGGCGGCGGGCGTATTTTTTCTCCGTCTTTTTCAGGCGGGCGTAAAGGCCATCGAGCGTACCGCCGCATTCGGCGAATAACTCCGCGCGGACGCGACGCACTTCGGCAACAATCTCGTCTTCTTTCATCGGAATGAATCTCCCATAAGTTCTTCCGGCGTGCAAAGCGTCTGCCTGGAATTCTACTCAGCAGGAACAGGCGGCGGAGGGTTGTCGGGGCGGCGTTTGCCAAAGAGTTTCGCGGGCAGGCGGCGCAAGGCTTCCATGTAAATGTAAAACACTGGCGTGATATACAAAGTCAGCAACTGCGAAACAACCAATCCGCCCACGACGGCAATGCCAAGTGAGCGCCGCGTGTCCGCCGCGCCGCCCATCCCGATGGCGATTGGCAGCGTGCCCATCAGCGCGGACATCGTCGTCATCATAATCGGACGGAACCGGATGAGGCATCCCTGATAAATCGCCTCACGCGGCGGCAGGTTTTGTTCGCGTTGAGCGTCGAGCGCGAAGTCGATCATCATGATGGCGTTCTTTTTCACAATTCCTACCAGCAAAATCACGCCCACAAAGGAATACAAATCGAGTTGGAGTTTGAAGACCATCAGCGCGGCCAGCGCGCCCGCTCCCGCCGCCGGAAGTCCCGACAAAATCGTGATCGGGTGGATGAAACTTTCGTAAAGTATGCCCAGCACAATGTAAATCACAAGCACGGCCAGAATAAGCAGCAGGCCCAATCCCGCCGTCGAGGACGCAAACGCCTGGGCCGTTCCCTGGAAGCTGGTGCTGATCGAAGCGGGCAGAACCTGGCGCGAGATGCGTTCGATTTCCGCCAGCGCTGTGCCGAGCGCCTCGCCCGGCTTGAGGTTGAATGACAGCGTCACGGCGGGCAGTTGCCCTTGGTGGTTCACGCTCAGCGGCCCTGTTCCCTTGGTGAATCGCGCCACCGTGTTGAGCGGGATGAGCGCGCCCTTGGACGACCTCACATAGAGCATCGCAAGCGCCGAGGGATCGCGCTGGAATTTCGGCGCCAGTTCCATCAGGACTTTGTATTGGTCATTCGCCGTGTCGATGGTCGAGACCTGCCGCGAACCATAGGCGGAATAAAGGGCGCTTTCGATTTGCTGAATGCTCAGTCCCAATTGCGCCGCCTTGTCGCGGTCGATGTCCACATTCACCTGCGGGCTGCTGATTTGCAGATCGCTGCTCACATCCTGCAGGTTGGGCAGGTTCCTCAATTCCGCCTCGAGCAGAGGAGCATAATGATACAATTCATCCGTATCGGGGCTTTGCAGCGTGAATTGATACTGCGCCTTCGCTGAACGCCCGCCAAACGTGATCGAGGGCGGATTCTGAAGAAATACGCGGAATCCCGGGATTTGCGACAGTTTGGGGCGGAGTTCCTGAATCACCTGGTCGGGGTGCATGGTCCGTTCCGGGCGCTCTTTCAGGCGGATGAAGAATCGCCCGGTGTTGCCCGCGCCTCCCGAGGAACCCGCCCCCGCGCTGGACATAAAGGCGTCCACGTTCGGGTCCTTCGCCAGGATTTCCGCCGCCGCCTGCTGATGCGCGATCATCGAGTCGAACGAAATCCCTTGCGCGCCTTCCGTCTGGCCCGAAATCCTCCCGGTATCCTCGCTCGGCAGGAAGCCCTTGGGAACAACCCGGAAGAGATGAACGGAAAACGCCAGGGTCGCGATGAAGATCAGCATCGTCAGCGGGTGCAGGCGCAGCGACAGGCGCAGCGTCCATCGGTAAATGGCCAGCATCCCCTGAAAAATCTTTTCCGTGGCGTTGAAAACCCGCCCATGATGCGTTTTTTCGCGCGAACGCAAAAAGCGGCTGCAGAGCATCGGCGTCAGTGTGAGCGACACAAATCCTGAAATCAAAATTGCCACAGCGATGGTAATGGCGAATTCGTTAAAGAGGCGCCCGATCAGCCCGCCCATGAACAGCACCGGGATGAATACGGCCACAAGCGAGATGGTCATCGAGAGAATGGTGAACCCGATTTCCCCCGCGCCTTTGAACGCCGCTTGCATGGGTTCTTCGCCTTGTTCAACGTGGCGGACAATGTTCTCGAGCATGACAATGGCGTCGTCCACCACAAACCCCACTGCAAGCGTAAGGGCGATCAGCGAAAGATTGTCCAGGCTGAACCCGAGCAGTTTCATAATTCCGAATGTTCCGACGATCGAAAGCGGCAGGGCCAGGCTCGGGATGAGCGTCGCGCGCACATTGCGCAGAAACAAAAAGATCACCAGAATAACCAGTCCGATTGTAAGCCGGAGCGTGAATTTCACTTCATTAACAGATTCGCGAATTGTGAGCGAGCGGTCATAAAGAATGTCCAGATTCAGCGCGGCGGGCAGCTGGGCGCGCATGGCCGGCAGCAGGTCTTTGATGCGGTCGATCACCTCGATTGTGTTCGTGCCCGGCTGGCGCTGGACTGCGAGGATGATTGCGCGCGTATTCACATACCACGCGGCGGTTCTATTGCTCTCGACGTCGTCAATCGCCGTGCCAATGTCGCGCAGGCGCACTGGCGAGCCGTTGTTCCACCGAACCGCCACCTCTTCAAAATCCCGCGCCCGCATCAGTTGTCCGTTGGCCTCCACCGTAAACGCTTGGTAGGGGCCATAGAGCGTCCCCGTCGGGAGATTGACATTGGCGTTGCTTATGGCGCGCGAGACTTCATCCACGCTGATGTTGCGCGCTTGCATGGCGCGCGGATCGAGTTGGATGCGGACGGCAAATTTTTGCGAGCCATACACCTGCACCTGCGCCACGCCGCTGATCATCGAAATGCGCTGCGACAGCACGTTATCCGCATAGTCAGTAACGGTGGAAAGCGGCAGATTGGCCGAGCTCAGCACCAGGAAAAGCACTGGCGCGTCGGCGGGATTCACCTTGCGAAATGAAGGAGGAGTGGGCATGTCCGCCGGCAACGAACGCGACGCCTTCGAGATGGCCGATTGAATGTCCTGCGCCGCCGCGTCGATGTTGCGTTCGAGCGAAAACGTAATTGTAATCTGGGAATTCCCTTGCGAGTTCGACGACGTCATCGAGTCCACGCCCGCGATCGTCGAGAACTCGCGTTCGAGCGGAGTGGCGACGGAAGAAGCCATCGTCTCGGGACTGGCGCCCGGAAGGCTCGCGCTCACCGAAATCGTGGGATAATACACGCAGGGCAGGGCGCTCACAGGCAATTGCCGGTAGCCCAGCACGCCAAAGATCATAATGGCGGCCATAACAAGAATGGTGGCGACAGGCCGGCGGATGAAAAGCGCGGAGAGGTTCATGGCGTCGTGTTCGCTTGTGAATCCGAAGAAGAATCCCCCGCCCGCAGGCCGCGCTTGATTTCCACCTTGGCGCCCGCCACCAGCCGCAATTGCCCGTCGATCACCACCCGCTCGCCCCCGTGCAGGCCGCTTTCAATTACGCTGAATTCCTTGAGCGTCCGGACAGCTTGGATTGACCGCTGTTCCACCGTAAGGTCTGGGCGGATCACAAACACATACGTTCCGCTCTGCCCCACCTGAATCGCCTGCGAGGGAATCAGCACGCGGTTTGGCTCTTCGAGGAGTATTAAATTCACATTCACATACTGCCCGGGCCACAAACGGTGGTCCTTGTTCGGCAGAATGGCCTTCAGGAGGATGGTGCCCGTTTCGCGGTCCACCTGGCTGTCCACGAAAAACAACTCGCCCGAAAGCGGCGCGCCCTCGTCGTCGCCCGGGATTACGACCTCGGCGCGAAGCCGCGCGCCTTCGCGGATCCGGCGTTGAATCATGGGCAGATATTGCTCGGACACAGAAAAAGCCACATAAATCGGCGTAATTTGAGTGATTTCCACCAGCGTCGGAGAATTAGAGGCTGTTACCAAATTGCCCGGATGCACGCCGATGGCACCCGTGCGTCCGTCGATCGGCGAAGTGAGCGTGCAATAGCCAACCTGCAATTGGGCGTATTCGACGGCGGCCTGCGAGGCTTCCACTTGTGCGGCTTTGGATTCCGCATTGGTCCGCGCTTGATCGACTTCCTCGGTGGCGGCGGATTTTGTTTTGAGAAGGTCGAGAACTCGCTTCAGTTCCACTTGGGCGTTTTGCGCCTCGACTTTATTGCTGGCCAGGTTGGCTTCTTCCTTTTTCAGCAGCGCGACATAGGTGCGCGAATCGAGCGTGAACAAGAGATCGCCGCGCCGCACTTCCTGGCCCTCGCGGAAATGAATCTTGGTCACTTGCCCGCTCACCTGGGCTTTGATCTGAACAACCGAACAAGGCTGAACGTTGCCAACTGCGGAAATTTGCAGCGGGACGGTGGTTTCAACAACATCCGCGGCCAAAACGGGCACGGCGCGTTCTTGCGGCCTGCCATTCGCGGCAGGTGCGCCACTGGCGGAAGGCCCTTTCGCAGCGCTTTTCGCAGAGCTTTTCGCGGCCGCCGCGCGGCTCTTTCCGGCCAGATTGGACTCATCCGCGCGGCCGGGCTTTTCAGACGGTCCCGCCGCCAGATTTTCAATCCCTGCAAGGAAAAAGACTACTATCAGGACCGCTCCTTGCAGCGTCTTCATGGCAACGCAGAGCAGATTTCGTTTTTCAGATTTCATTGGAGGCGATTTGGAATCCTTTTCCACCTTCAGTAGGCCCGCATCCGGAAAGGCCGGTTTTTCTCTCCTCGCCCGGCCATGCAGTTACATAAGGACGCACGCCGCAATCAATTGGAGACTCATGTTTTGAGTTGTGGGGTGTGAGTTGTGGGTGGTGAGTTGTGGGCGAAGAGCGAATA
>CAYUNT010000108.1:0-15404 GCA_964446285.1 uncultured Candidatus Sumerlaeota bacterium
CACAACTCACAACTTTCTTCTCTTCCCACTGTTCACTGCCCACTGCCCACTTCTTCGCTCACAACTCACAACACTCCGTGCGCTCAATCCACCCCTGCCGTGGTATTGGAGGTTCGCTTGATGACAATCAGTGTGAAATCGTCAAACTGATCCGCTTCGCCGCGGTGTTTCTGGCAGGCGTCGAAGATGGCGTTGCGGATGTCTTCCGCGCCGGATTGGAGGTTTTCCTTGATGGTTTTTTCCAGATTTTCGCGCCCCCAGAGTTCTTCCTTAGGGTTGTTCATATCGGTTACGCCGTCGGTGTAGAGCACCAGGACGTCGCCGGGCGCCATCTGGATTTCCCCTTCGTCGAAATCCACTTCCTCGAGGATTCCGATAAAGGTTCCGCCCTGGTCGAGTTCGCGCACCTTCTGCGTTTTCGCCTCGAACAAAAGCGGATAGGCGTGTCCGGCGTTGACGTAGCGGAACACGCCTTCCTTGGGCGACAAGACGCCAAACACGAGGGTGACATACATGTCGTTGGTCACATCCTCGTAAATTTGTTTGTTGATGAATTGGAGTATGCCGCCCGGCGAGGCATCCGGGCGCTGGGCTTCGCTTTTGATATAGGTTCGCGTCACGGCCGTGAGGAACGCCGCCGGCACGCCTTTGCCCGAGACGTCGGCGATTGTCAGGCCCACCCGGCCATCTTCGAGCGCGTGGAAGTCGTAATAATCGCCCCCGACCTGCTTGGCCGGCAGCGACATCGCCGAGATGTCGTAACCCGGGAGGTCCGGATACGCCTTGGGCAGCAGGTTCATCTGGATCGAGCGGGCAATTTCCATTTCGCGGGCCAGTTTGTGCTGCTCGACCAGTTGTTCGTGGAGTTTGGCGTTGATGATGGCCGTGGCCGACTGGTTCGCGATGCCCGTCAGAAGTTCGAGTTCCTCGCGGCTGTAAGCGACGATGCGCGACTGCGTATCTACATAAACGACGCCGAGCACTTCGTCTTTGAAGATCAGCGGCGCGCACATCGCCGAGCGGATGCGGTTGAGGACGATAGACTCGGACGCGGAAAAGCGCTGGTCGGTCGTGGCGTCGGTCACGAGCAGCGACGTGCCGCCCTCGACGCACTTATGCACAATCGAGTGGCTGATCTGGATTTCTTCCTCGATCTTGCCGTCGCGCCGTTTGAGGACTCGCGGCGTCATCTCTTCGCCGGCGTCGTCGCGCAATAGGATGTAGCCGCGGTCGGGCTGCACGACCGAGAAGATGATGTCCATGATCTTTTCGAGAAGTTCGTCGAGATCGAGAATGGACCGAATGGCATCGGCGACCTGGTAAAGGATTTCGAGACGCCGGTGGCTGTCCTTGAGCAATTCGCCCTCGGCGGCGTCCACGCGGACCGTCAGGTGAGGATCCGCCCCCGCGCGCACGCTCTCCGCCGTCCGGCCCCACTGTTTCTCGTCCACCAGGCGGAAGGATTTCGTTGTGATCTCGCCCGAATGCGGGGTCGAGCCTTCCTCCATCTCGAAAAGAAAAATCGTCTCGCCAATGCGGATGCGGTCACCCGTCTTGATCGGAGCCGTTCCCTCAAGGCGAAGGTTGTTCAGGTAAGTCCCGTTTTTGCTGCCTAGATCGCGCACGCGCGGGCCTTCGACGTCGATAATCACCTCCGCGTGGTTGCGCGACATGCGCCGGTCGATCACCTGGACCACGTTGGTGGCGCTGCGCCCGATCCCATTGATGCCTTTTCGCAATGGAAATACCATTCCGCGATCGACACCCTCTTCGACAACCAATCGGGTCATAACGCTGCCTCTTTCGCGTATCCGGCTCCGCGCCGGATTTTTCTGCGTGGAATGGAGTGGGATGGCCAGGACGCCAGCGCTATCCCCTTGGCGCGACCTCAATCGCATTCCATTTATTCCATCGACACCCAGGGGGGCAACAGTGATTTGGCCGCCTGGAAATTCCTTTCTCCGGATGCGGCGCGAAAAGCCCCGGCGCGCGCCGCCCGCGAGCTCAGGCCATGAACGTCAATCCATCGTAAGACAGCGCCATGCCACGATCAAGCTGGGCGTTTGTGCTCTCGTGATCGAGATCGTGGCAGATATGCGTAAAAAACACTTGCTCCGGCCCGATGCGCCTGGCCGCCTCGACGGCCTGCGCGAGCGAAAAGTGCGTCGGATGCGGACGGCGGCGCAAGGCATTTAGAATCATCACACGGCACCCCGCAAGAAGCCCGAACGACTCCTCCGGAATGAAACTGGCGTCTGTAATGTAAGCAAAATCCCCCACACGGAATCCATAAACGTCCGTCGGGCCGTGCTTGACCGGGACGCAGGTGATTTCGAGCGGGCCGCAGCGGAAAGTCCCTTCGACCGCGCGCAAGTCGAACCGGGGCACTGTGCTGCCGGTGTTGGGCGGATCAAAAACGTAATCGAGACGGCGGCGGAGTTCGCCCACCACGCAGGGCGAGGCATAAATGGGAATAGGCTTGTCACCCGCGATGCAAAAGACGCGCAATTCGTCCAGGCCTCCTATATGGTCCGCGTGGGCGTGCGTGAGCAAAAGAGCGTCCACATCGTCGATCCCAAATCGCAGCGATTGCTCGCGGAAATCGGTCGAACAGTCGATGAGCACGCGATAGCCGTCCGGCGTGGTCAAAAGCGCCGAAGAACGCATGCGGCGGTTGCGCGGATCGGGCGAGCGGCAGACCGCGCAAGCGCAAGTCATTGTCGGAACCCCCATCGAAGTTCCGGAACCGAGCACAAGCACTTCAATCATAGAATGAGAGAGAATTGGCAGATCGATAGAATGGGATAATCGCGGCTCGCGGCGGCAAATCACACATTTCCTTGTGCCGAGCCGCCCGGACTGACCTCTGGGACCGCGAGGCTCCGCACTCGCTCTTCTCTATTCTTGCGTCGAGCCGCCCGGACTGACCTCTGGGACCGCGAGGCTCCGCACTCGCTCTTCTCTTTTCTTGTGCCGAGCCGCCCGGAGTGACAAGCCGATTCCTATTCAGCGGTTTTTCGCCGCGCCCCGTGCGCCCGGCGCGCGGAACAAGAACACCGTTCAAACGCCAGAAGAGAAAAGCGGAGATGTGTGAAATCCATTTGAATTGCATGAACAAGGCGCGCCAAATCTTGAGGTGGGCGGAGTGAGATTTTAGCCGCCATTTTCGCAATCCACTTCCTTTATCTCGAATGCGACGCGTATGCCAATAGAACCGCGCGGAGGCATAAGCACCCTCTTCGACATCCCAGTGGGGCGCTGGACCACGCGGGAATTGACCGAAGTGGTATGCGCGCGGGCCGCGGCCGCCCAGCCGCTGTTTGTCACTTACGTCAACGCGCACAACATCAATGTAGCGGCGCGCGACGAACATTACGCCCGCGCGCTGCGCGAGGCGGACATTGTCTATGCGGATGGAATGGCGGTGGTGTGGGCATCGCGCTGGCTGGATTCGCGCCATCCACTGCCCGAACGCGTGAATGCGGGAGATTTTTTTCCGGGATTTTGCAGCGAATGCGCGCGGCGCGGCTTGAGTTTGTATCTGCTCGGGAGCGAACCGGGCGTGGCGCGCCGATGCGCGGATCGAATGCGCCGCCACGCGCCGGACCTCAAAATCGCGGGGGCGTCGGACGGCTTCTGGGGGCGCGGCGGAGAATTCGCGGACGAACGCGCCGCGCTCCGGGCGATTCGCGAGTCGGGGGCGCGGATACTGCTCGCGGGAATGGGCGTTCCGCGCCAGGAACTCTGGGCGCGCGCCCGCGCGGCGGATTTGGGCGTTCCGGTGGTGTGGTGCGTCGGGGCGCTGTTTGAATACTACGCGGGGCAGCGCGCCCGGGCGCCCGTTTGGATGCGGCGCGCCGGGCTGGAATGGGCGTTTCGCCTGGCGCTCGAACCCCGCCGCATGGCGCGACGCTATCTGATCGGAAACGCTGAATTTCTCTGGCGCACGGCGCGCGAATGGCGGCGTAAATCGTGAGCAACACCATCGCAGATCGCCCAAGTTGCCGCGCCATTCGCGCCACTCGCACCGATGCCGTAGCGCTGGTTTTGCTCGCCGCCGTCGTGTCCGCGCCGTGGATTCCGGCCATCGTGCGCGGCGAAATCCCGTTTTTCATGGACACGCTCACGCAGTTTTACCCGTGGCGGCGGCTGGCGGGCATGATGCTGCGCGCCGGAATCGCCCCGTTTTGGAATCCGTCGTCGTTTGGCGGCGCGCCGCTGCTGGCCAATCCGCAGGCCGGGCTGTTGTATCCGGGCCACTGGCCGTTTCTCGCCTGGCCGGGCGGCGGGATGTTCACCCTCGTGGCCGTGGCGCACGTTTTCTTATGCGCGGCGGGGATTTACGCCGTGGCGAGGCGTTTGGGATGCGGACGCGCCGCCGCGTGGGTCGGGGGGCTGGCCGCCGCATGGAACGGATGGACCTGGGCGCATTTCGCCTTCGGATCGTATCATCAGGTCTGGGCATGGTGGCCGTGGGCGTGGTGGGTAATTTTGGCATGGGTCGGACGAGTCGGACAAGTCGGACTGATCGGACGCAATTGGGCGGGGGCAGGCGTGGCGCTGGGGGCGTTTGGAGCGCTGCAGATTTTGGCGGGCGCGCCGCAAATGGCCTTCTATGGCGCGCTGGGTTCGGCGTTAGTTCTCGGAGTCTCCTGGGCCGCGCGTCTGCCGGAATTGCGCGAAAAACACGAAGTCATTGCGAGTTTCTGGCGGCTGGCGGCGGGCGGGATTCTCGCCTGCGCGCTGGCGCTTGCGTGGTCCGCGCCGCAACTCCTCCCTACGCGCTCATTTATGCTCGAAACCATTCGCGGATCGGGTCCGCTCGATCCGGGGGCGCTGCGCGGCGGGGCGCTTTCGGCGGCGGATTTGATGCGGGCGCTATTTGGCGGAACTGGCCTGCCCGAGGACGCCGAATCGACGGCGTATCTAGGCGCGCCGGTGGCGATTTTCGCGATTCTGGCACTATTTTTGGCGCGCGGACGCCGCCGCGAGGCGGGGATTTTCCTCGCCGTGGGCGCTTTGGGCGCGGCGCTGGCGCTGCGTCCGCTCGTGCCGCTTTGGAGCGCCGTGCTGCCCGGATTTTCGCACATGCACGATCCGCGCCGGGCGCTGGGGCTTGCGGCGGCGGCGATTCCCGTGGCCTTCGCGCTCGGTCTTGATTCCTGGCTGCGGGGCGAATCGCTTTTTGCCTCGCGCCGCGCGATGACGCCCCCAAGACCGCGCGCCCTGGCCGGTTTCTTCGCTGGTTTCGCTGTGCTTCTCATTTTGATTTTTGCCTGGGGGCAGCACCGCTTTTCCGCCCCGTCCCCGGCGCTTTCCGATCCGGCGTTCGGATGGCTCACGCTGAGCGCGAAATCGCCGCCGCCCTACGCGAACGCCTTTCTTTGGGGTTTGATGGCGCTCGGATTGATCGTTTCTCTATGGATTTTGCAGGCGCTTCACGCCTCGCAAAATTCCGGCAATCAAGGCCTTCGCGCCGCGCGGTTTTTCTTCTGCGCGCTAATGGCGCTTTTTATCGCAGTGGATTTGTTCGCTTTTGCCGCGCGGCGGATCGACCTCAAGACCATTGCCATCGAAGGTCCGGCGGGCGCATTGACCCAAGCGCGCCGTGCCAGAAATCTCTTGGAATCCGCGATAAATCTTGGACGAGACGTCCAGGCCACCGGAAATCCCGGGCAGGATGCCCAAGATACTGGAACTTTGGAAACTGGCGCTGAGAATCGCAAGGACACGAATGCGCCGCCGCCGATTCGCTTTTTCACCTACGATCCAACCGGACATTATTCTTACGCCTATATGCGTCCCGACGCAGGGTCGTGGCTGCTTCCGGGGCTGGCCGCGCTGACGTGGGAGATGGAAATATCCCCCAAGTCCCAGAATCGACTTTCGGGGTTGTGCGATCTGCAGGGCTACGATCCCGCCCTGCCGGAGCGCTGGGCGATGTTCTCGGCGCTGGTCAACCAAGGCTATATGCAACTCTATCCGCGCCATTTCGCCCTCGTGCGAGCGGCGGCATCGCGATCCGCCAGCGAAGACGAATCGAGATGGTTCCGCCTCCTCGGGGCGCAGGCCGCCCTCGGACCCGCCGACCGTTACGCTCTCCCTGTTTTGCCGCCCGAGTTCCAGCCGGGAGAATCGCGCTACGTCCCGTTCGAGCGTCCGCCCGCCCAGTTCCGCGTTTTGCACGCGCGCGTTCGAACCCGCCGGATCGAGCCGCATTCGGCGATTGATTTGCGCTGGACCAACCGCGCGGGCGCGCGGCTGGCAGAGCGGCGCATCGTTTTGCCGCCCGGACCCCGCCAGATTGACGATCCTTCGACCGATGGCGCGATCCACGTGGCGATTCCTATCTCCGCGGACGCGGCTCTGCGGAGCGCCACGGCGGAGGCAGCCGGCCTGGCCATACGGTTCGACGCCCCGTCCTCCCACTCCTCCGCCTCGCCCGCCGAAATCCTCCTCGAAATCGAGTTGGAACCGGCAAATTCAGGTGCGACGCGGCGAATCCCGGCAGCCGCTCTTCCGGGCGGAGCATCCGCGTTCGGTCCGCCGCTGGTTCTTTTCCCTTCGCCCGAGCCGTATGCCAGCCTCGACGCCAATGTGGCGGCGGTTCCAATGGGAGAGGAACTCAAAGTAGTGGGCAGGCGCATGTCCCGCCAGCCCAAAACCACGCTGCTCGAAACACAGTGGGAATCGAGTCAAATTCCGCCGCTCTGGCGCGAATTGATTGCGAATCCGGAATCCGCAGCGTCCTCCTCCGCAGCCTCCGCCCGCTCCGAAACGCCCGCCGCTTCCGCCGGAACTGTCCGCTCGGTGAAGTGGAGTCCGGGCCGCATCGAGGTGGAAGCGGAAGTCAACGCGCCTGCCGCAAAGTCCACCCCGCCTTCGGATCAAGAGATGGTTCCGGGCGCGGCGCTCGTGGTGCGCGAACCGTATTTCGAGGGGTGGACCGCTTACGTGGACGGCGCGCCGCATCCTCCCATGCCGGCCAATTTGGTATATCAGGCAGTATGGCTCGCGCCGGGCGTGCATCGAGTGATATGGCAATACCGTCCGCCGGGTTTCGCGCGCGGACTGGGCCTTTGCGCGGCGGCGAGCGTGGCGGCGGCGATGCTGATTGTGTGGAGCGTGGCGCGGAGGAAAAGAAAAGAATTCACCGCAGAGACGCAGAGAAACGCAGAGGAGAGATAAGAATAAAAGAGAGAGAAGTTTTAAGATATGCGGGCGATGGGATGGATGAGAGGATGGGACCAATGGAGCCTATGAGACCTATGGGACAATATCGGCAGGACAAGGTGATGGATTTCGCGCGATTACCGCGAACGGCGAATCGCTTGGGTGCAAAACTTTGCCTCCCTCTGTGCGTAACTTTGCTGGCCTGTCTGGCTTGCATGAGTTTGCCTGCCAGTCCGCGGCAAGAATCGCCCACGCCGGCGGAGAATATATCCGCGCCATCGCCCTCCGGCCTGCCTCCCGCCGCCTCTGCCGCCGACGCCGCCGGGCCGCTTCTGGCGCTGGCGGATGCGTTTGGCGAGAGGCTCGAAGGCGCGGTGTGGATTCCCGCCGGATCCGCCCTGGGCGGCGAATTGAGCCGAACGCCTCTGGCGCGCGCCTCGGCCTCGATCCCTGCGGGCGAAATCGTCTGGGGCGCAAGCCGTCTGCTCAGTGGACTGCCGTTGCCGGCCGATGCCTGGCCGCGCGTTTTGCAAGGCCCCACCTTGATGATCTGGGTTCGCCCCCAGGCCGGCGTCCGCAACGGCGGCGCCCGCCCCGCGCAAGACGTACCCTCTGAATCCGCTGTCGATTCTTCGCCCGATTCATCCTCCGATGTGCCGGCAGGCAACTTGCCTCCCGGCGCGCCGCCGCCGCCACAGCCCGGCAATTCTGATCCCGCCTCCACTTCTTCCGCTAAAGCATCCGTCGAGCGGCCCGAGATGGTTGTGCTCGTGAACCTCGGCGATGCCAGCGCCCGGCGAGAAGTCATCCGCTGGCTCGCTTCGGAAGGCGTCGCGCAGGCGCGGCGTTTGCATCCCGGCCTATCGGCGCGGAGGCGCTGGGTGGCGGGCGCCATGCTGCATCGCTGGGATGCGCCGCGCCGCAGCATTCTGCACGGACCCGGCTCGATCCTCGCCTACGCGCAAGCCGGTTCGCTTTTGATCGTGGCGAGCGAGGAACGGATCGTGAGCGAAGTCCTGGCGCGCCGCCGCGAGTTGGGACTTCGAGGCGAATCGGACCTTCATCACCCTGTTTCCGACGCTTCTGTTGCCGCCGCCATCTTCCCCGACGCCGCCACACCCTCGCCCGGACCTGCTTCCTCTCCCTTGCTTTCGCCGTCAGACGCCGCCACCGCGGTGCCGCTTTCTGCCGCTTTGCGCCACATTGTGGACGAAACCGCCGAGTCGGGCGCCGCTGCCGCGTGCGTTTTCCACCCAAAGGGCTTCATTGACCTCCAGTCGCACGAATGGCTCGTTCGCGGATTTGGCTTGGGACCGCTGATTCGCGCGGCGGAACAGCTGGCAGAGGTCGAAGTGTCAGAGGCCTCCTCCTCCTCCACCACCAGCGCCCCTGCCCAAGCCCTCAAGCGAGCAGACGAATTCCTCCGCCAGCACAATCCCGCCTCGCTATTCCAGGGCGGCGCGGCGGATTTGCAGCGTATAGAAGGCTTTTACTGGCCCGGCGAATCCGAATGCCGCAGCCGGTTCCGCCTGATTTTCCGCCAGAGCGCGCGGACGTGGATGCAGTCGCTGCGCGATCCCGCGCCGCTTCAAATGGACTGCCTGGCGCCCGAAAATGCCATTTCCTTCTGGGCGTTGCGCGCCCCGCGTCCATTTCCGAAAGTCGGAGGCGCCGCGGCCCAGCCGCCCGGACACGGTGCGGAAATCGGCAGTATGCGCCTGCCCACGCGCCGAAGGCTCGCTGCCGTGAACCTGGTCGAGGAACCCGCCGCCGCCGAATTCGTGCGCATGCAGTCGGCCAAAGCCGAAGACTTCATCACGAGTCTCACGCACCGCTTGGTCCGCCCGGCCGCCGCCGCCGCTGGTTCACGCGATCCCGCCGCGCTCGCCGCCGAAGCCATTGAGCGGCTGCGGTTTTTCATTCCGGGGCTGGGAGTCGCGCAATATCGCGTGCGGCCCGTCGGGGATTTTCTGGCCGTGTCGAATTCCCACGAAGCGCTGCGGGCGCTTGGGGCGGTCGAACGCGGCGAAGGCCTTTCATTGCGCGGCGCGGGAATGCGCGAATTCGCCAGTGGCGCGCCCTTCGCGCTGGGTTCCGCCGCCAGCGCAAGCGAGTCCATTCCGATCTTCATCCGCTATATGGATTGGGGCCGGCGCGCGCGGTCGCTGCGGCCCGCCGATTGGTTTGTGCTCATTCCTCAAGACGAATGGGGCGACGAAGGCACGCCGTTCGAGATCAACTGGCTGGCGCTTGCCCAGACACTTCCGCAAGCGCGTGAGTTGCTTGGTTCGCTGCCGCCGCATCGCACCGTCATGCGCTGGCATCCCGTTGAGTGCGCGCTGTCGATCGAAACGTCGTCGGCCAGCGGACTCCCGGGCGATCCCGCCGTGTGGAGCGCGATGGGCGCCACGCTGCTCCCGGTGGCGGATACCGAACGCCTGACGGCCCCTTTGCGCGCGCTTCAGCGGCTCGAACCGCCCAAGTGGCCCAAGTTTTTGCCTGGACTGAAAAAATCCACGCCCGAAGAAACAGAAACGCCTGGTGCGGAAGAAGTGCACTGAACCACAAAGGCACTAAGGCACAAGAAGAGAAATCCTTCTTCGCACGCTTAAAAGGCTTCTTTGTGCCTTCCTGCCTTTGTGGTTATGTGCTTTGCTTCGGCTATTCCGTTGGGGTTGGCGAAGGCGCAGGCTCCTCGGGCGTGGGCGTCGCCTCGACCGGGCCAGGAGTCCAAACCGTGCGCCGTTCGCGTCCGTCGCGCAGGAACGTGGCCCGCACGGACTGATCGGGCGAAAGGCCGGCAAGAAAAGAAAGAATGTCCTTTCGCGAGGCTATCGGCTGATCGTCGAGCGCAATGAGCAAATCGCCCGCGAAAAATCCCGAAATGGCCGCCGCGCTGTTGGGCACCACGGCAAACACGCGCAATCCACGGCGTTCACCTTCGTTTGATGGCCCGAGGCTCAGACCGCCGATGGCCAGCGGGTCGGCCCCCACCGGTTCGAGCGCCAGCGGACCAATCGGCATTCCATTGCGCAGGGCGTCGATGGCCTGCTGCACATCCACGCCGTCTTCGCGCCTCGCCAGCGATAGATTGACCTTGCGGTCCTCGCGTTTTCCGGGCTGCGCGCTGGAATGATAGAAACTCAAATCCACCTGTTCCCCGGGCGAACGCAGGCCGATTTCGCTGAGCAGGTCGGCAGGACCGCGCACCGGACGGTCATTCACGTGCGTAATCAAATCCCCGTCCTTGATTCCCATTTGCTCGGCGGGACTGCCAGGAATTACGCCACGCACCACCACGCCCCAGCGGTCTTCCTCGCCGAGGCCCAGCCGCCGCACTGTCGCGCCATCCACCTCGCCCATCTGCACGCCGAGGAATCCGTAAGGCGACGGTCCAACAACAACCCCGGGCGCGGGAGACGATGCGCCGGAAGCGCCCCCGCCGCTTTGCGCGACCGCCCACGGCGAGGGAAGGCAAAGCCCAATTCCCAGCGCCACAATCATCAGAATGCCCGCGCGAAAACCAAAGGAAGCCCCCCCCTGGGGAGCAATGGTTCGCAGACGCATCGCGCAAGCCCCAATCAACGACATCCGTGAAGTCATGGAAGTGTGTCCGTTAGGAAAACCGCAATAAAGCGGCGAAGACATTTCGCCGCCGTCCTGCAAGTAGGACGCAGCAACCCGGCGGCGGGTTGTCTCCATGCCAAGTTCGCGCCCTGCCGCAACAACACGCGCGAACCGCACCCCAGATGCTCCGCGCGAAAGCCGTGCGAATTCAACATGGAAATCAAAAAGCATCCCGCCGAATCGCAAGCGCAACTTCGGCGGGATAATGGGGAAAAGGAATGGAACGGAAATGCAACGGGCAATAGAGAAACAGAGGAAGAAAAAAACTCGAATGCTACAGGTCTTTGGATCGCGCGGACTTCTTTCGCGCGGCCTGTTGCGAGGGCGGCCCAATCGGACAGGGCGCGACACCGCGCTTTATTTCAGCCTCGGCGGCAGGCAGGGAGCGATCTCCCTCGGCCCGGACCGCCGCCGCAGCAAGCGCCCCGTGTTCCCGGGCGCGTCCCTCAAGAGCGGCAAGGCTCTGGTCGCGTTCTTCGAGCTGGCGGGTAAGCGACTCAACGGTTTGGCGCGACTGGCGGAGCGCCTCTTCAAGAATCGCGACGCGCGAATCGCGTTCTTCCCGCGCCGGAGCGGAGGCTGCGGCCGAGGAAGGCGCCGCCGGCAGTGCCTGGGCCTTTGCACAAGCCATCTGCATAATGCCAAACAACGCCCTCAGCTGCATTTCGTCCAGGCCAAACACGCCCGCATAATGCTCATATACGGGGTGTTTCATCCAGCGAATGAACACGTCCTGCGCGCACGCACCGCCGGGAACCTCCACGCTTCTGGGAACTTCCACTGGGACTGTCTTTTCCGGGGTGTGCATTGAATTGCCACCTCATATCAATTTCACGCCAAAATGCATTTTGAGCAATAAGTATGCCGTTTAACCAATCAGCCCTTGCGCGGAATTTTTCATACACAGGGCGAAGAAAAATGCGGACAACCATGTATGCATATTATTGAATTGCAAGATGTTATATAAAATTAGTTTATGCAAATTGTATGCGCGCGCAACCCAACACGCGCCACATGAAACCGCTTACATTGCAAAAACTCGCGCTGAAGAGACACGCAACCCCTCTCTCCATAGATTTCGAGGCCCTAGTCGGCTCAAAACGAGACGGAAAATTGCGTCCCAAAAAGAGACTGGCGGCCAAGCTGTTACTGGAAACCAGCCATTCCTGCAATTGCCATGTTTCCTATGCGGCTAGAATCGCAACTTGTAGCGCAATTCCTGGAGCCGCAGCTCAAAATCGAGCGGATGGGGCTGGGTCCAAATCCGTTCGCATTCGCCGCACAGGGGGCGCGACTCGATTTCTGGCGTGTGCATCTGGCGGCGCAGGCGGCGGAAATGCTCGTTGTTCCACAGGTCGAAGAGATTTTCGCGATACAGATTCCCCAGGACATTCGCCGCATTGAGATCGCCGCAGCATGTGACCGCATCGCCGTTCCAGGCCAGCGTCAAGTCCGTGTAGGGAATGTAACAAGCCGTCCGCCGCCCGACTCGCTTTTGATTGGGGAACACGCCAGGCCCCTCGTCGAGCTGCCCGGACCAGGCATGGGCCTGGATGGGAAGGAATTCATCCACAGGCAGCCCCTCGAACGGACGGCGGGCGGATTCCGCCACAGGGCGCGGCAACCCGGGGCGCGACACTCCCCCACCCTCGAAAGGCTCGAGCACTTGAATAACCACATAAGGAAGAGAGCGGACCGCCGCGTTGCTGCCGCTGCCGCCGACGCCGCTGCCACCCCTTCCGCCGCCGCGTTGCGCGCCCATCTCCGCCTTGATCCGCAAAAACGCCCGGATATTCGCCAGTGTCTTTTCGTAATCGCCGCCGACGCGCATTCGGGCGTAGGTCTGCGGGTCCGGGCCGTCAAAACTGAACGAAATCCATGACAGGCCCGACTCGATCAGGCGGTGCGAGACGTCCTCGGTGAGCAGTGTGGCGTTGGTGTGCAGCCGCGTAACGACGCCCGCATCGGCGAGCAGGCGGATGATTTCGGGCAGGCGACGGTTGAGGAGCGGTTCGCCCGCCAGCCACAGGCCCACGTATTCCGGCGCATAGCCGTCCGGCGCGTGGACGTCCGGCGCGTTTCGCAAGTCGGCGATAAGCTTTTCCACAAGGTCCGGCTTAAGGAACCCCGGCGGCCGCGAGACCTTTCCCGCGCCCGTGGGGCACATCGGACATCGCAAATTGCACGGACTGGCCGCTTCGAGGAAGATGTGCAGAGGGCCGTAAGGGAGCGATTCCAGACGGCGATTCATGGCCCGCCGCCATTCGGGGGCCTCGAACCACGTCCGGCGCAACGACCGGCGGAAATGCCCGGCCAGCCACCAGGCATTGGCGGCACTGCGGAGCGGATGACGGAGGCGTTCAATCCAGCGGGCCATAGAGGGCGGGCTTTTCTGGGTAAAAGACCCCGAAGTCGCAAATTGCCAAGAACATCGTTGAATTCGCTCGCCTGGCGCGAATATCCCCACCAAGCGCCCGCGCCCAAGCGGCTCTGGCAAGCCGGTTCTATACTAAGGCGGGTATTATTTGCAAACGTCCTATAGGTCCCATTTGTCCCATGGGTCCCATTTCCACGCTACCGCTGCAAGTATTCGGCTTGGCGCCGACAGGAGGCGAGTTACTTGCTTTCGGGAATATACACGCCGGTGCCGATGAAATAATCGGTGTTGGGGATTGGTTCAACATAGCCGAGTTTGCGATGCTCGCCCACATCGCCCGGCTTGACCCAGTAGAATTCCACATATCCGCCGCCTTGTTTGGCCGCCGCGGAGAGTTCGCGGATCACGAATTTCCCTTTGGTGTCCTTATGATCCGTGAGGTTTTTACCGGGAAGGTCCTTTTGCGTTGCGTGGGCGATATTCACACAATCGTAGTTATAAACATAGAAATATCCGGAATTGTCGTCGTAAAAACGAACGGGAGCGATGAACTTGCGGATGAGGTCGATGCGGGCGTTTTCATCGCTCACGTCTTTCACAAGCCCCCCGATGGCCAGCGCGGCGCTGTGCGTGACGGCCGCGGCGATCTGCTTATTGGTTTGAAGCGCATCGCTTTCCCCCAGCCCCGCCGGTTTGGCGGCGCCACAGCATCCCGGCAGAAACATCCCCGCCCACGCGGCCACAAGAAACATGGCCCAAAAGCGAATGACGCGATACACAGACCTCATAAAACACGGCCTCCTGACGAAGAAATATGATGAAGAGAAATAAATAGAACGAAAACACACCCTGGGGGTCTGGCGTGTCCAGGAACGGGCATCTTCCAGAAATCCGGGGCGAATTTCCTACACGCGCCCGATCCGCGCAAGCGAGGATTGCCGGGATGCACCGCAGAAGAGATTGCGGAAACACCGCAGAGGCGCCGAGAACACAGAGAAGCCCCAGATAAATCAAACGCCTGCCATTGTCCCCCCGATAAGGAGCACGGCCATCCGGGCCGTGATTTGAAGACAATCCGACGGACGCATGGGTGCATTCCGCTGGCGAAAACGCATTGCCGCATCGGATAATACATGATTGTATAAGATCGGACGCGGGCCTTGGGCAAATCCAGGGCGCCGCGGCGTTGCATGGCAAAATGGGAAGGAAGGCGAAATGCCGGAAATTTGCCGATTTTTCGGGATTATCATCCGGATGTTCTACGTTGAACACAACCCTCCCCATATCCATGCCGAGTATCAGGGCAGCAAGGCAGTATTTGATCTGGGCGGGAATGTGACTCGCGGCGATCTTCGGTCTCGCACGGCCACAAAACTTGTGCGCGAATGGATAGACTTGCGCCTGGATGACCTGCATGAGAATTGGGAGTTGGCGCAAGCGGGCAAGGAAATCAAGAAGATCGCCCCATTGGATTGAGGTGCGCCATGTGGAATCTAAATGAAATTATACAAATCGAATATCAGGGAGGGTTCTCGTTTCGGATCGTCTTCGATGACGGCGTCAGCGCCGTGGTGGATTTTTCTGAATACCTGGAGCGCGGCCCTGTTTTCGCCCCGTTGCGCGAGGTGGAGTTCTTTCGTCAGGCTCAAATCGAGGGCGGCACTATCGCCTGGCCCAACGGCGCGGACATCGCCCCCGAGTCTTTATACGAGAAATGCCTCCGCACCGCAGCTCTTGCCCCAAAATAACGCTACCCCCTTCTGAATTGCCCATTCGCTTTGTGGCGAACAAAACCTTGTGGACGGTGGGGTGAAAACGCACTGCCGCGCCAAGCGCCATGTGGCTGTATATGGCCCAAGAAGGAGGCGCAGCATGACAACCGCAGCGAATAAGGTCATCGAACAGGCGCTCGAGTTTCCGGCCGACGCGCGGATCAGTTTGGTGGACAAACTCTTAGCCAGTCTGAATCCTCCCGCGCAGCCCGAGATAGATCAACTATGGGCCGAAGAAGCCGAGCGGCGGGTTGCTGGTATCGACCGAGGAAAGGTCGATCTCATCCCCCTGGCGAAGAAGTTTTCGCCAATATACGCCGAAAGCATGTCCGATGAAGTTCTTCTTCCACCCGCGGGCGAGCGAGCCACTTTGGCGCAGAAACGTCTTCCCCCCCCAATTATACCAATTTCCCGTAATTCTGTCCCCTGAATTTGCTCTGAAGGAGCAAAAGAAT